>WQYY01000081.1 GCA_009780995.1 Desulfuromonadales bacterium | reverse complement strand
TGACGGAAACGGCCTGACTTACCCTTTAACATATCTGAAAGAGATTTAAGCGGCCTTTTATTCGGTCCTGCAATGGCACGGCCGCGACGCCCGTTATCAAACAGGGCATCAACAGCTTCCTGAAGCATCCGTTTCTCATTACGTATGATAACTTCAGGAGCCTGCAGTTCCATTAAACGCTTTAAACGGTTGTTTCTATTTATAACCCGTCTATAAAGATCATTGAGATCAGAAGTTGCGAATCTCCCACCATCAAGGGGCACAAGTGGGCGTAGTTCAGGCGGAAGCACAGGAATGCACTCAAGAATCATCCATTCAGGCCTATTTCCTGACGCTTTAAAAGCTTCAACGACTTTAAGGCGTTTAGCTGTCTTTTTCCTTTTTGCTTCACTGGAAGCCTCTACCATCTCAAGTCTTAAAGACTCCGCTAATTCATCCAGATTAAGCAACTTTAGACACTCTCTTATAGCAGCAGCTCCCATACCGGCTTCAAATTCGCCATTATGCTCTTCAATTGCTTTTTGATACTGATCTTCAGAAAGTACTTCAGCAACTTGTAATCCTGTATTCATTGGATCTGTAACAGCATAAGCTTCAAAGTACAGGACTTTCTCTAAATCTTTAAGAGTCATATCCAGCAAATGCCCTATTCTTGAAGGCAAAGATTTCAAAAACCAGATATGGGCAACAGGGGTAGCCAGATCAATATGGCCAAGCCTTTCTCTTCTCACTTTCGAAGGAATGACTTCTACACCGCACTTTTCACAAACAATGCCACGGTGTTTCATACGCTTATACTTACCGCAATTACATTCATAATCCTTCGTAGGGCCAAATATCTTTGCGCAGAAAAGACCATCACGTTCAGGTTTAAATGTTCTATAGTTTATGGTTTCAGGTTTCTTAACTTCGCCAAAAGAGCGTTCACGTATCTTTTCAGGTGATGATATTGATATCCTTATAGATGAAAAGTGAAGCGGGTCTTTCGGTTTTTCATAAATGCTAAATATATCTTCCAAAACTTTTCCCTCCTTATTGGGTAGGAGATCTCTATTTATATTAGTTTAAGGTTAATTTAACGGTTCAGTTACTCTTCTTCATTCTCTAAAAGCTCAACGTCAAGGCATAGGGACTGAAGTTCCTTAATAAGAACATTAAAGGATTCCGGCAAACCTGGCTCAAGAGTATGCTTCCCTTTTACAATGGCCTCATACATTCTTGTTCTGCCCGCAACGTCATCGGATTTAACTGTAAGGAACTCCTGAAGAGCATAAGAAGCACCATAAGCTTCCATTGCCCAAACTTCCATTTCTCCCAGGCGTTGCCCACCAAATTGAGCTTTACCACCAAGAGGCTGTTGTGTGACAAGGCTGTAAGGTCCTATTGATCTTGCATGAATCTTATCATCAACTAAATGATGAAGTTTTAATACATACATAACGCCAACAGTAACCTTATATTTAAAAGGTTCTCCTGTTTTGCCATCAAATAGCTTTACCTGAGCGGAGCTGTCAAAACCTGCTTTGCCCAGCATTTTATGAATCTGTTCCTCTGATGCCCCTTCAAATACCGGTGAAGCCACAGGAACGCCTCTTTGCAAGCGTCTCGCAGTTAGACGTAACTCTTCTTTATCAAGGCTATCAATAAATTCCCCCATATCCTTGTCATCATATGCCTCTTTGAGATACTTCTTAAGAACGGCTTCTGAAGAAGATTTTTCCAGCATCTCTTCTATCTGCCACCCTATTCCTTTTGCAGCCCAGCCAAGATGTGTTTCAAGTATCTGCCCGACATTCATACGGGATGGGACCCCAAGAGGATTCAGAACAATTTCGACAGGTCTTCCATCCTCCATATATGGCATATCCTCTTCAGGAAGAATTCTGGAAACAACACCTTTGTTACCATGTCGTCCTGCCATTTTATCCCCAACCTGGAGTTTCCTCTTAATGGCAATATAAACCTTTACCATCTTTATTACACCAGGGGGCAGGTCATCTCCACGCCTTATTTTCTGGATTTTATCGTCAAAAACGAATCTGATGAAATCAATCTGCTTGTTCAATTTACCAAGTATTTCCGCTACACGCTCTTCAACAGCTGCATTGCCTGAAATTGATATTTGATCCCACTTATCAAGTGGAAGCTTGTCAAGAGCCTCAGCAGTTATCCCTTTACCTTTAGGAATAAGAACCTTACCGTCTTTACCTTCTACCTTTACTGCAGAAGTTTTTCCTACGAGAAGTTTTTTAAGATTTTCAACAGCAGAATTCCGGATAATCCTTATTTCATCCTGCTCATCTTTCCGCAATTTCTCCTCTTCGGCTTTTTCTATAGCCTCAGTACGACTATCCTTATCTGCGCCTTTTCTTGAAAAGATTTTAGCGCCTATAACTGTCCCTTCTACCCCAGGTGGAACCCGTAAAGAGGTATCACGAACATCTCCGGCTTTTTCACCGAAGATTGCTCTAAGCAATTTTTCTTCCGGAGAGAGTTGTGTTTCACCTTTTGGTGTAATTTTACCAATAAGAATGTCACCAGGCTTAACTTCTGCACCAATCCGGATAATCCCCGATTCGTCAAGATCTTTAAGGGCTTCTTCACCAAGATTAGGAATATCTGCTGTAATCTCTTCTTTACCCAGCTTGGTATCGCGGGCAACACACTCAAATTCTTCAATATGAATGGAAGTATAACGGTCATCTTTTACGAGACGCTCAGAAATAAGGATTGAGTCTTCAAAGTTACACCCACCCCAAGGCATAAAAGCAACAACAACATTCTGCCCTAAAGCAAGCTCTCCCATATCCGTTGAAGGGCCATCAGCTATCACATCGCCGCGTTTAACAACATCGCCTACTTTTACAACAGGGCGCTGATTCATACATGTATTCTGATTTGATCTGGCAAACTTGATGAGATTGTAAATATCAACCCCTGTACCGCTCTCATCAACCTCTTTTTCGTCAATCTTAACCACTATTCTTGAAGCAACAACAGATTCAATTACACCATCATGTCTTGCAACAACTGAAACCCCTGAATCTCTGGCAACAACCCTTTCCATTCCTGTTCCCACCAAAGGGGAATCAGCTTTAAGGAGAGGCACAGCCTGACGTTGCATGTTTGACCCCATGAGAGCACGGTTTGCATCGTCATTCTCCAGAAATGGAATCAAAGAAGCAGCAACAGAAACCAGTTGAAGTGGCGAAACATCCATAAGGTCTATTTCATCTCTGGCAACGAGAATCGATTCACCGGATTTCCTTGCAAGAACATAGTCACTGGTAAATGCTCCTTTTTTATCAACCTCAGCATTAGCCTGAGCAATTGCCAACCCTTCTTCTTCCAGAGCAGAAAAGAATTTAACCTCATCGGTAACTTTTCCACCCCTTACAAGACGGTATGGAGTCTCTATAAAACCATGTTCATTAATCCTGGCATAAGTAGATAACGAAGCAATAAGACCGATATTAGGCCCTTCAGGAGTCTCAATAGGACATACACGGCCATAGTGTGTGGGGTGAACGTCTCTGACTTCAAAACCGGCACGTTCCCTTGTAAGTCCCCCTGGTCCCAGAGCTGAAAGGCGCCGCTTATGTGTAACTTCAGAAAGGGGGTTTGTCTGATCCATAAATTGGGATAATTGAGATGATCCGAAAAACTCCTTTACAACAGCAGAAACAGGTTTAGAGTTTATTAAATCATGAGGCATAAAGTTTTCAATATCCTGAAGGCTCATTCTCTCTTTAATTGCCCGCTCCATACGGACAAGACCGATTCTATACTGGTTTTCCAAAAGCTCTCCAACTGCCCTGACCCTTCTGTTGCCAAGATGGTCTATATCATCAATACTCCCTCTGCCATTCTTAAGTTCGATCAAACCTTTTACAACTTCAAGAATGTCTTCTTTTGTAAGAGTCCGGCAGTCAAGAGGAGTTTGGAGCCCAAGCTTATAATTAAGTTTGAGCCTTCCTACTGCTGATAGATCATAACGTTCCGGGTTGAAAAACAGATTTTCAAAAAGAGTTATTGCGCTTTTAAGAGTCGGTGGGTCACCAGGTCTTAATCTCCTGTATATCTCAATAAGAGCGTCATCAGTAGAAGAGATTTTATCTATAAGCAGTGTCTCTCTAAAAGAGGGCGTTGAATAGAGATTATCAATATAAAGTATCTGAAAAGATTTAATACCTCTTGCCTTTATTTCAACAAACTTTGATTCTGTTATTTCATCATTACACTCAAGAATCACCTCTCCTGTAGCAGGATCTATAATGTCATGGCAGGTAATCTTACCTATTACATCCTCTTCTAAAATAGGTATTTCTTTAATACCATTCTCTTCTATCTTTTTGATTGCTGCCCTTGTAAATTTTCTATTCGCTTTTACAAGAACTTCTTTTGTCTTAGGGTTAACAATATCCTGAGTAGCTTTTTGATTAGCGAGAAGCTCACTGTTTACGCCTTTTGACAGCTTTTCGCCCTTAATAGATATCTCTTCATTTTTGTAGTAATAATTGAGAAGACTCTCCATAGAGTAACCAAGGGCCTTGAGCAGAACAGTAGCAGGCATTTTGCGGCGTCTGTCAATTCTCACATATAAGATGTCTTTATGATCAAACTCGAAATCCAGCCAAGAACCGCGGTAAGGAATTACTCTGGCTGAATAGAGGATTTTTCCGCTTGAATGTGTTTTACCTTTATCATGATCGTAAAAAACGCCTGGCGAACGGTGTAACTGGCTTACAATAACCCGCTCAGTACCATTAATAATAAACGTACCATTATCTGTCATAAGAGGTATTTCGCCAAAATACACCTCCTGTTCCTTTATATCCTTTATTGATTTAACATCATTCTCTTTATTAACTTCCCAGACAACAAGGCGTACCTTAACTTTCATAGGAGCGGCAAATGTCATCCCTCTCTGATGGCATTCTTCAACATCGTACTTGGGAATACCGAGAGAATAAGAAACATACTCCAATGAAGCTGTTTCGCTGAAATCTTTAATAGGGAAAACACTCCTGAAAACAGCCTCTAATCCGTTGTTCAGCCTGTCATTAGGAGGTATGTCAAATTGAAGAAAGCGTTTATATGACTGTTTCTGAATATCTATAAGATTTGGAATATCAATTATTTTTTTAATGTTAGAAAAGCTTTTCCTCAAGAGGGGGTTATTCGCTATTGAATAAGCCATTAAAGATGTCTCCTTTGTTGCGAGACTCAAAAGACGCAAACGCTTTTGGCTCACTACCTGAATTTATACCTGGTTTCAAGTAGTTGGCGTCACGAAGCACTAGCCCGCCAACAAAATAGAAACAGCCAAGGCCGCTTAAGCAGCCTTGGCTAAAAGAAATAATTTTCTGATATGTTTACTTAACTTCTACTTCTGCACCAGCTTCAGTAAGTTGTTTCTTTGCTTCTTCAGCCTCTTCTTTAGATACGCCAGTTTTTACAGGCTGAGGAGCGCCATCTACCAAGTCTTTTGCCTCTTTAAGGCCAAGACTTGTTAATGCACGAACAACCTTAATTACATTTATTTTATTTGCACCTGCGGCTTTAAGAATAACATCAAATTCTGTTTTTTCCTCTGCGGCAGCTGCGCCACCAGCAGCAGGGGCAGCTGCAGCCGCAACTGCAACAGGAGCTGCTGCAGAAACACCAAATTTCTCCTCAAGCTCCTTAACCATCTCGGCAAGCTCAAGCACTGTCATATTTTCAATAAATTGCATTACGTCTTCTTTAGTTACAGCCATTGTATCCTCCATTTTAAATTTTAAATGTAGGGGCGCGATTTATCGCGCCCAATACTAATTTGACTCTTTTTTTATTCTGATTGCATTAAGCGCACGTACAAAACTTCCCGGAACTGCTGCAAGCACACCAACGAAATTTGTCGCAGGGGCATTAAACGATCCAAGCATTTTGGCTATCAAAACTTCACGGCTTGGGAGTTCTGAAAGAGCTTGAATCTCAGCAACAGTAATAATTTTTCCTGAAAGTACTCCTGCTTTCAATTTGAATTCTGCTTGCTGTTCCTTAGCATATTTTGCTAGGACTTTTGCAGCAGCCACAGGATCTGAGTAAGTCATCGCCACGGCGGTCGGGCCTTTGTAAAACTCGGCAAGAGTGGCGGCATCAGTTGATTCAGAAGCTAATTCAAGAAGAGTATTCTTTACAACTTTGTACTCAACTTCAGCTTTTCTCAGATCATTTCTGAGTGTTGTTGCATTCTCAACGGTCATACCGCGAAAATCAGCCAGAAAAACCGCTTTAGCACGATCCAGCTTCTCATGAAGCTCTGCAACAATCTGTTGTTTTGACTCTTTATTCAAGTGCCATCCTCCTTTCTTTTGGTATAAGGGATTATCCCTTGCCAAAGTCAGGATGTTGAGGATTTACCTGCAATCACCACAAGTCTCGGCAGGAAACATTAAGTTTTCATATTGAAAACGCCTGCTGTCTTTGACCTTGGACTTTTATTTATTAAAGTTAAATCTTAGCTGTAATATCTGCCACATCTAAACGGACACCAGGGCCCATTGTAGAAGAAATCGAAACTTTCTTAATATATGTACCTTTCGCAGCTGAAGGCTTTGCCTTTACAAGAGCATCAATCAATGCCAAGAGATTTTCCTGAAGCTTATCCACCTGAAAAGATACTTTCCCAACAGGAGCGTGAACTATACCGGCCTTTTCAGCACGGAACTCAACTTTACCGGATTTAGATTCTTGTACTGCGCGCCCTATATCAAAAGTAACGGTGCCAACTTTTGGGTTAGGCATAAGTCCACGTGGCCCAAGAAGCTTACCGATCTTACCAACAACTCCCATCATATCCGGTGTGGCGATAGCAGTATCAAACTCAAACCACCCTTCCTGTATCTTGGTTACAAGATCATCTCCGCCAACATAATCAGCGCCGGCATCTTTGGCTTCCTTCTCTTTTTCGCCCTTGGCAAAAACCAGAACACGCATCTCTTTACCAAGACCGTTAGGAAGTACTATAGCTCCGCGAACCATCTGGTCAGAATGGCGTGGGTCAACACCAAGACGAACAGCAACATCAACCGTTTCGTCAAACTTTGTGTAACCTGCACTCTTAACCAACTCCACACCTTCCTGTAATGAGTAGCTTTTACTCCGATCAACAAGAGCAGAGGCTTTATTTTTATTTTTGGCTATTTTGGACATTGTCTGAAAACCTTTCCCTTTTAATCCTATGCTATTTCCACACCCATACTACGTGCAGTACCTTCAACAGTATTCATTGCAGCTTCAAGACTTGCAGCATTTAAATCAGGCATTTTCTTCTGCGCTATCTCCCTGACCTGATCCTTAGTCAACTTACCCACCTTGTTCTTATTCGGTACGCCAGAACCGCTTGTAATTCCCAGCGCCTTCTTTATAAGAACCGGAACAGGGGGAGTTTTAGTTATAAAAGAAAATGACCTATCAGCATAAACCGTTATAACAACAGGTATTATAGTTCCATCATCTGCCTGAGTCTTTGCATTAAACGCCTTGCAAAACTCCATTATATTAACGCCATGTTGTCCCAAAGCAGGACCAACCGGCGGAGATGGATTTGCTTTACCTCCCGGTATTTGCAGTTTAATGTACCCTGTAATCTTTTTTGCCATCTGCTGCTCCTTTGTTTATATCTATACGAACAGTTATTTAAAAAAATTACTGCTTCTCAACCTGCATAAATTCAAGCTCAACAGGAGTAGTTCTTCCAAATATGCTAACCATAACCCTTAACTTCGCTTTATCAGGCTTTACGTCCTCAACAATTCCTGAAAAATTAAGAAAAGGACCATCAACTACACGTACTGTCTCACCAACTTCAAAATGAATCTTAGGCCGAGGCTTTTCAGCCCCCTCTTCCACACGTTGAGTTATCTTTAAAATATCTTCATCAGGTATAACAACAGGGTTATTACCTCCGACAAAACCTGTAACTTTGGCTGTATCCTTAACAACATGCCAGGTTTCATCATTCAGTTCCATATTTACAAGAATGTAGCCTGGAAAGAATTTTCTTGTTGATGTCTTTTTCTCCCCTTTTTTCAGTTCCATAACAGTTTCAGAAGGGATTAGTATTTCACCAAAAAGCTCTTCCAACTGAAAATTCTTGATCCGTTCCTGTAAAGAGAGTTTTACCCTATTCTCAAAACTCGAATATGTATGAACACCATACCACTTTAAAGCCATCTATCTATCCCTTTAGTTTTTCAAAAAGTAACTAAGTAAGTACGTTAAAAGATAGTCACAAGCTCCCAGATAGCAAGAAATTAACAGGACAATAAATATAACAACCCATGCTGTCGCCATAGTTTCCTTACGGCTTGGCCATGTTACCTTCTCTAATTCTATTTTGACTCCCTGTAAAAAGCTTCTTATCTTAGCTATCACTACGACAACCCTTTCAAAATTACCAATAGTTAAAATGGCAGGCCAGGAGGGATTCGAACCCCCAACACCCGGTTTTGGAGACCGGTGCTCTAGCCGTTAGAGCTACTGGCCTATAAACAAAATCAAAGCTCCACTACTTTGTCTCTTTATGCAAAGTATGAGTTCTGCAAAAACGACAATATTTCTTATACTCAAGCTTTTGTGGCGTCGTTTTTTTATTCTTTGTTGTTGTATAGTTTCGCTGCTTGCACTCAGAACATGCAAGGGTAACAATATCTCTCATCACTTAATCCTTTGTTTAACAGCAAATATCAAATCTATTAACTTCTAAACGTTATTCAATAATAGAACTAACAACTCCAGCACCTACTGTGCGTCCACCTTCACGTATCGCAAATCGCAACCCTTCGTCCATTGCTATCGGTGTTATCAGGTTGATTGTGATCGCTACG
>WQYY01000080.1 GCA_009780995.1 Desulfuromonadales bacterium | reverse complement strand
TTCTGTCGGAGGCCCGTGTGGAAGAGCTCCCCGTTTACCTGAAGCGACTATAAAGTCAAAAGACTTTTCATCAGCGCCTTTTTGTAACATTGCCATTTCCAAAGCAAGAGCTACTTCATGTTCCGATATACCCGGTTTTATCCTGTCTAAAATACCTTTAAAAGCATCTGAAGCTAGTTTTGCCACTTTTTTAAGGGCAGCAATTTCTTCCGCTTCCTTTATTATGCGTAAATTATCCAGCTCATCATCAAGTGGTATAAGCTTTACATCTGACAGCAGGGGAGTCAGCTTATTTAAAAAAGATACAGAGGTTTTTTCAGAATCAAAGCCTATCCTCTGCCACTTTTGTTCTTTAATAGTTTCAGCAATACCAAGGTTTTTCTGATTATACTGGATTATATTTTTAACAGAAGTTTCGTATTTTGCCTGAGTTGTATAACGGGAGTCACATAAGAACCATTCATCATCAGCGCTGTATAGAAAAGCTCCGTCACTCCCTGTAAAACCTGAGAGATACCTGATATTAACAAGGCCATTTACAAGTATCGCGTCCAGTTTATGTGAGGCCAGAATTTGCCTTGCTCTCTTAATCTGGGTTGTCTTTTCTGAAATAGAAATTTCCATTAGTAAAAATATTAAAACAGCAATATATGAAGGACTGTTCCTATATATTGCTGTTATTCTCGGTAAATATAAAATATTTCAATGCTTATATCAAAATTCAGTATAACTTAAAACAAAAAAGCTGCTTAAGACAGTATCGATTCACTTTGGACGGGACTTTTAGAGTAAATCAATATTTGCCTTCACTCCTGGTTCGCGAGAATTTCTAACATCTCCTTATGTATAATCCCATTTGATACCAAGATATGGTTATCATATATAGAATATGGTTTCCCACTGTAATCTGTGACGTTTCCGCCGGCTTCTTCTATCAGAAGTTTCCCAGCAGCTACGTCCCATGGGTTTAATTTACATTCCCAATATCCATCAAGTCGGCCAGCTGCTACGCATGCAAGGTCTAATGCCGCTGAACCGGTTCTTCTTACTCCTCTTGCCGCCATTTGAAAATTAAGGAAGTTTTTAAAGTTGTTTTCATTTTTCCATGTTCTGTCATAGGGAAAACCTGTTGCCAGCAAAGAACTCTTCAAAGGTGTATGATCTGACACCTTTATTTTATTGCCGTTACAATAGGCGCCTTTTCCTTTTATAGCTGTGAACATTTCCTTCATCATACTATGGTAAACAACGCCTAAAACAACCTCTTTATCCATTTCAAGGGCAATAGATACAGCAAACCAGGGGAAACCATGAGCAAAATTTGTTGTCCCGTCAAGAGGGTCAATAATCCATTTATATCTGGAACCTAAGAAATTGTAACTGTTCTCCTCTGCCAGAATGTCATGATCCGGAAAAGCCTCTTTAATAATCCCTACAATAAGCTTTTCAGACTCCTTATCAACTTCAGTTACAAGATTGTTTTCCCCTTTAAAGGAGATTCCAACATTTCCATAAACCTTGGACCGCTGAATTTCTCCGGCTTTTTCCGCCGCGCTTATGGCAATTTTTAAGAAATTTTCCATTATCTACTCCTGTTGGCAGGTCAATCGCTGTTTAAATTAAGTTAAGGTAAATAGTAACCTTATTTTCTTCTTGCGTCGCTATAAAAAAGCGAATAATTTTTAAGATATAAAGGAGATAGGCTGACATTTTATGAATAAACTTTTTTTCGCGTTTTTACTTCTGTTTGTAACAGGAAGTCTGGCTTTTGCGACTGAATCATCTATTGAAGATTATCAGCAGTTAAAATCAGCCCTTGTAGAGAAGTATTCCGGTATAACTCCGCGTGAGTGGGGTGAGAGGGTAACAGGTGTAACAACCCATATTAACGGCAAGGGCAAAAGGATTGCCCTTACTTTTGATGCTTGTGGTGGTAAAAGAGGATCCGGGTTTGATAAAGTGCTTATTGAGTATCTTGAAAAAGAGCATATCCCCGCAACCCTTTTTATAAATGGCCGTTGGATTGAAGCTAATATGGAAACATTCAAACAGCTTGCAGCGAATCCCCTCTTTGAAATAGAAAATCATGGATATAGCCATAGACCGGCATCTGTTAACGGGAAATCAAAGTATGGAATCAGGGGGACCAGAAATGTAGGTGAGCTTGTAGATGAAATTGAGCTGAATGCCCGCAGAATCCTGGAACTCACAGGCAAAAAGCCTAATTTTTACCGTTCAGGTACGGCATATTATGACGAAGTTGCCGTTAAAATAGCAAAAAATCTGGGAGAAGGGGTAGCGGGTTTTTCTGTATTAGGAGATGCCGGCGCCACATACACAAAGGAGCAGGTTAAAAAGGCTCTGTTAACAGCAAAACCGGGAGATATTATCATTTGTCATATGAATCAGCCTCATAGCGGTACTGCCCAGGGAGTTATGGACGCAATTCCTGAACTGAAAAAACGGGGGTATGTTTTTGTTAGGCTTTCGGATCAGTGATTTTGGGTAGAGAATAGAATTATATTGTGGAGGTAGCCGCAATGAAACAATGGAGTCTTAGTGGCATCATATATTTAATCCGTATCATTGTGAGTGTTGTTTTGTTTTTATTCGGGTTTGTTTTAATTGTTATCAATCAAATGACCGATGACGTTCATACTTATTTCTTTGGCTCAAAAGGGACGATTGGCGGTATTTGTACTGCTGTTGGCGTTCTTCTCTTTCTATTCACCTTGTCTGCAATTGCACGGGCGAACGAGCGCGGTAAAGGCGTCAGTCGGGCGGCACAAAATGATTTGATAAAACAAGCATTGAAAAATGATTTGAAGTTAAACTTAAAAGGAAATGCCGACAACGATAAACTGTACGAGTTTCTAAAATCAAGAGGTGTAACTGGAACGGCTGCAATTACGGATTCCAATTGTCATTTACACCCGAGCGAGAAATACGGAAGGCTTTTCTATGTGTACGCGCTGACGATTTCATTTGCCGATATAGAGGGCAAAAATTACACACCAAAAATCACATATCAAATTGAGGGAGTTTATGTGTCAAATTTTATGAAAGGCAAAACGATTCCTATTCTTTATGACGCTAATGATCCCAATTCAGTTGCTATTGATGTCGATAAATATCCGGTCGTGCAAATTGATTATCGAGAAGCGTAGTACACCCGACATTATTTAGCATATAGACTTTATGTCATTTTGAATTCTTACCTAATTGTATTTGTTGTAATAGGATTAGGCAAGAATAAAGTTGCTGTGATATGTAATATTAATTATCTATTAGCTCAGGTATTACCGCGGCTGGCAAAAATATAGCATCTGTAAATGCTCTGAAGATATTCTTGCCTAATTGTATGAGAAGATAGAGGATTAGGCAATAAATGTGTATCTCCCTCCGGCGTTACGCGCCACCTACCTCAGAGAGGGAGGCTAATAGTCCACCTTTTCGAGGGGGAAGTCGGCGTAGCCGACAGGGGGAGTAATTCTTGACCAACAGGCCATTTGTTGATATTAATAATTACTTTTTTTGATTACAAATTTCAGACTTCTTTCACGGAGGTATTTACGTGACTTTTCAGGATTTGATTCTTTCTCTGCAGGGGTACTGGGCTAAACAGGGGTGCGTTATTCAGCAGCCTTATGATACGGAAAAGGGAGCAGGGACTTTTAATCCAGCGACATTTTTGAGAGTCCTTGGGCCTGAACCATGGAAAGTGGCATATGTTGAGCCTTGCCGTAGACCGACAGACGGACGTTACGGAGAGAATCCAAACAGATTGCAGCATTACTATCAGTTTCAGGTGATACTTAAACCTTCGCCGGAAAATATTCTTGATCTCTATTTAAACAGCCTTATGGCTTTCGGGATTGATCCGAAACAGCATGATATCAGATTTGTTGAGGACGATTGGGAATCGCCTACCCTTGGTGCATGGGGACTTGGCTGGGAAGTATGGCTTGATGGTATGGAGATTACGCAGTTTACATATTTTCAGCAGGCAGGGGGGATTGATCTTAAGCCTGTTTCAGGCGAGATTACTTATGGCTGTGAGCGGATAGCCATGTATCTTCAGGGGGTCAATAATGTATATGACCTGGAGTGGACTAATGGCGTGAAATATGGGGATATTCACCATATTACAGAGGTTGAGTTTTCTACATATAATTTTGAGGAGGCTAATGTCCCCCTTTTGCTGGAATCTTTCACAAATTTTGAAAAAGAGTGCATAAGGCTTATTGAAAAGGATCTGGTATTTCCCGCGTATGACTTTGTAATGAAGTGTTCCCATACTTTTAATCTCCTTGATGCCCGTGGCGCTATCTCTGTTACAGAACGGGCTTCGTATATAGGCAGAGTCAGGAATGTGGCAAAGCTCTGCGCTGAGGCGTATGCCCGGCAGAGAGAAAAACTCGGTTATCCTATGCTGAAGGCTTAATAGTTTGGAAATATAGATACGATTAAAAAGGGAATTTATATATGGCTAAAGAACTTTTTCTTGAGATAGGGACTGAGGAGATACCGGCAGGTTTTCTGCCAAAAGCTATGGCGGATATGGCGGCGTTAATCCGTAAAGAACTTGAAAACGCGAGAGTAGGTTTTGATGAAGTTAAGACAATGGCTACCCCGAGGCGGCTTGTTCTGACCGTATCAGGGCTTCCGGAGTTACAGCCTGATGCCGAGATAACAGCTATGGGGCCTGCAAAGAGTATTGCTTTTACTCCTGATGGTAAGCCGTCCAAGGCTGCTGAGGGTTTTGCTAAAGGACAGGGGGTAGATGTCGCCAGTCTTCAGGTTATTTCAACGGATAAAGGGGAGTATATTGCCGCTATCCGTAAAGAGAGCGGTAAGCCTATTTCAGAGCTACTCTGCGAAATATTGCCAAGGCTCATAGGGAACATTTCTTTTAAGAAGTCCATGCGGTGGGGTGATTTTGATATACGTTTTGCCCGACCTATTCACTGGGTTGTCGCCCTTTTTGACGGAGCAGTCGTACCTTTCAGTTTCGGTCATGTAAACAGTGGCAAAGTGTCATACGGCCATCGTTTTATGGCGAATACCCCTTTTGATGTTAAAAGTTTCAATCATTATCTTGAAGAGTGCGAAAGCCATTTTGTCATACCTGCTCCTGATAAACGCCGTGAAATTATAAAAAAAGAGATTAACAGGACAGCTGCAGAGGCAGGCGGGCATCTTTTACACGATGATACCCTTCTTGATGAGGTAACATATCTTTGCGAATATCCTACTGTAATTAAGGGTGAGTTCCCTACTGTTTTTCTTGATGTTCCGAAGGAAGTTCTGATTACATCTATGCGTAACCACCAGCGGTACTTTTCTATTGTTAATAATGACGGTAAGCTTATGCCTGCTTTCATTACGATTAATAACACTCTGACCAAACACCCTTCTGTTGTTGTAAAGGGGAATGAGCGGGTTCTTAACGCTCGGCTTTCTGACGCCCGGTTCTTTTTTGAAGAGGATAAAAAGATAAAACTGGAAGATCGGGTTGAATCCCTGAAAAATGTTGTTTATCAGCAGAAGTTGGGGACATCTTTTGAAAAGATGGAACGTTTTAAAGCGCTTGCAGAAGGTCTATCTGAAGAGTTGAATCCTCAGCTGAAATCTAAGGTATCCCGCGCTGCTTTCCTATGTAAAGCTGATCTTGTTACCGGTATGGTGGGAGAATTTCCTGAGGTTCAGGGAATAATGGGGCGGGAATACGCTCTTATTCAGGGGGAAGACCATGAGGTCGCAAAGGCTATCGCGGAGCATTATCTCCCTATACAGGCAGGCGGTGAGCTCCCGACTTCAGACATAGGGGCGTTTGTTTCGATAGCTGACAAGATAGATACAATTTGCGGTTGCTTTGGAGTCGGTCTTATTCCCACAGGTTCCGCCGATCCTTACGCTTTGAGGCGTTCCGCAATAGGAATTATAAATATAATTTTAGACCGTAACTACAGGCTTTCTCTCTCAGCCCTTATTGATAAATCTCTGACGCTTTTGGCAAGCAAGCTGAAACGCCCTTTAAATGAGGTTAAGAGCGATGTAACGGAGTTTTTTAAAGGTCGTTTCATAAGCCTTGCGAATGATAAGTACCCGTCTGATGTTATTGAGGCCGTTGTTGCAGCCGGTTATGATGATCTTCTTGATGCTATCGGTCGTATAGAGGCTTTGGCTGTTTTTAAGGAGCGTCCTGATTTTTCAGAGCTGTCCGTTACATTTAAGCGTGTAGGAAATATAGTGAAAGATGGCGTTGACGCAAAAATCGGAGAGAGTTTATTTCAGGACGAGGCTGAGAAGAAGCTGGCAGCCGACTTTAAACAAGCAGAGGAAAAAGTCGCGGCGGCTGTTGCCATAAGGAGTTATGTAACCGCCCTTAAAGAGATAGCAGCTCTCCGTAGTTCAGTCGATAATTTTTTTGATAAAGTTATGGTCATGGCTGAAGATTCCGCGATTCGTAATAACCGGTTGGCGCTGCTTACTGGAATATCAAAGCTCTTCAACGGTATTGCCGATTTCAGCCGTTTGGGATAATTAACAGTTAAAAAGGATTTTTTATGGAACTTAGTTTTAAACATAAAAATGCAACGGTTGACCCAATTATAGATGAGCTTATTAAGGTTACTGAAGGGATACATCACCCGGAGCTTGTGCGGGAAATGATTATATCCGCTTTAAAGTCCGGCCAGGAGAACAGCTATCTTGCCGATATTAAATTCTTGAATAATGCGATGAAAGAGATGAGGTATACCAACAAAGTTTTTGCTCCTTATCACGACCGCCAGAAAGTAACAATCTTCGGTTCAGCCCGTACCGATCCTGGGGAGAAAAGTTACCAGGACTGCGTGGAGTTTAGCCGCCGTCTCGCGGAGAAGGGGTATATGATAATTACAGGTGGCGGTGGAGGTATAATGCAGGCCGGTAACGAAGGCGCCGGAAGTGAAAATTCTTTCGCGGTAAATATTCACCTTCCTTTTGAACAGGCTCCTAACGAAGTTATGGCAAATAATCCCAGACTTATAACATACAGGTATTTCTTTAACCGTAAGGTAGCCTTTGTTAAGGAGGCGGCAGCCATTGCCGTATTCCCCGGCGGATTTGGCACTCTTGATGAGGCAATGGAAGTCTTTACCCTTATACAAACTGGAAAAACAACGCCGAAACCTCTTATATTACTTGATGATGAAAGCGGTTATTGGGAAGGGTGGTTTGAGTTTATAAAAATGCAGCTTTTGGGGAGAGGGTTTGTATCAGCAGGGGATTTCTCCATTTTTACCATTACACGGAGTGTTGAAGAAGCTGTTCAGGTAATAGAGGATTTTTATAAAAATTATAATTCTCACAGGTTTGCTGATGGCCGCCTTATAATAAGGCTTAACAAAGAGCTGTCTGATGAGCAGATAGGACTTTTGGCAGAAGAATTTCCTGAGATGCTAAAACCCGGTACATCTATTGATAGAACCGCTCCACTGCCGGAAGAAGATGATGAACCGGATATGCTGCATTTGCCGAGAATTATTCTCCATTTTGACAAATATCATTACGGTCTTTTAATTGCGTTTATCAGAAGGTTAAATCAATTTTAAATTTTGAATAAAATTGAATAAAAAAACTTGACATAGACAATTATGGAGTGTTAATTTACGCTGCGCAGTTAGGTATCGGAAGTTTTTGCAGTATTAGGAATCTTAAAGGTTACACCAATTACGTTGTGCCAGCATCATTCCTGCTTCAAGACTCCGGCAGCTGCAGTTAATTAAGCGCTCGGCATAGGAAGCCGGGGTCAAAAAAGGGGGCAGTAAAATGGCACAAGGTAAGGTGAAATGGTTTAATGATGCAAAAGGTTTCGGTTTTATTGAGCAAGAAAATGGCGAAGATGTTTTCGTACATTTTTCAGCAATCATGAGCGAGGGATTTAAATCTCTTGCAGAAGGCGAAGCAGTAACTTTTGAAGTTGTGAATGGTCCAAAAGGCCTTCAGGCTTCAAATGTACAAAAAGCATAATTATACTTACCATATCTAGTCAAAAACCCCGCCAAAAGCGGGGTTTTTTTATGCCTTCGGCTTTTTACACCCAACTGTGTTGGCTGCATCTTCAAGTCGTCAACGTAGTTTCTACTATGCCTCCTCCTTTCAGCCTTGCTTGCCTTGTCGGAGCACAAAAATCGAAAGCCACTATGGGGATAGGGAGATTGACAAGAGGCTTGAAAAGCCGAATTTTCATAACTGCAGGTCATCGACCTGCGGAGACAAAATAAAAATAATATCTGCCTGAAAGGCAGGACTTTGTTTGCTGCTCCTTGTTGGGAAGCGGGGGTTAGTGGAGTCCTGTCTTTCAGGCAGGAGTATGATTGCATACTCCTGCCGTAGGTCGTTGACCTGCGGTTATGAAAATCAAGCCCGGTCGGGCTAAAATCTTGATCCAATTCACAAGTGCACAATAATATTTATGCATTGTATTGACAGTGCACAGATATAGCCGTATAATCGAGCCAACCTAAAATGATAGGAGCGAATATAAGATGGCTGAAACAACAAATTTGAGCATACGGATTGACCGCGAATTAAAGGACGAAGCAGACCTGATTTTCAATGCGCTGGGTATGAATTTGACTACTGCGATTACTGTTTTTGTAAGACAAGCCGTCAGACAAAAAAAAATCCCCTTTGAAATCGCGCTCAATACGGACAAGAACAAAGGAGTTTCTCTGCAGGACGCAATGGCGGCGTCTGAGAGAATATGGCGAAATTCTGTAAAAAATAGCAGAGATAAAATGACCATGAAAGAAATTGACGCGGAAATTGCGGCGGCGCGGGCGGAACGAAAAGTACGTAAGGCGCATTCATGAACAGACACCGCGTTGTTCTTGAT
>WQYY01000079.1 GCA_009780995.1 Desulfuromonadales bacterium | reverse complement strand
TAGTCAAAGGCGCCTTTTTTAATAGCTTCAACAGCTGAATCAACGCTCCCATGAGCTGTCATGATAATGACACATTGTCTGGGATTCTCCTTCAAAAGGGACTCCATCAGCTCAAGACCAGATCCTCCCTGCATCTTAAGATCTGTAAGGACAATTTCAAACTCTTTATCTTCAAGAACGGTTAAGGCCTCTTTGGCACTGCTTACAGAAATAATCTCATAACCTTCCCTGGCAAGGATTATCTGAAGAATATCCTGCTGAGCTTTTTCATCGTCTACAACAAGAATCCGCTCACTCATACCACTTCTCCCCGTTCACTCTGGTTAAAATCCGGCAGTATTACCGTAAAGATGCTCCCTTTACCTACTTCACTTTCAACAATAATTTTACCGCCATGCTCTTTTATAATCTTGTCTGTAATAGCAAGGCCAAGGCCGATGCCGGCTTCTTTAGTAGTAAAATAAGGCTGAAGGACCTTTTCTATATCTTCAGGGGGAATTCCATTACCATGATCTCTGAATGTTAAACGAAAGCCTTCTGAAGGGTCATAACTGGCGCCAAGTATCAGCTGGCCTCCACCTTCCATAGATTGCGCCCCGTTTGTTATAAAATTCAGCAGACAATTCCTGAACAGCTCAGGATCACAGTAAAGTTTTGGAATGTCAGAAGGAATCTCGGTTTTTATGGAAACACCCTGGGCTCTTAATTTATCTTTAAGAATAGGAAGAGCTTTTGCAAGCACATCTCTGTACGAAACCTGTACTTTACGAAGCTTAAGAGGCCGCCCATAGTTCATAAAGTTCAATACCATGTAATTGGCTTTACGAACCTCTTCTTTGATTTTCTCAGCAATTTCCGCAGCTTCCTGCCCCTTTTCAGGAGAAGCCATCTGTATCTCTTCTTTAAGATGGTCAACTGCAAGGCTTATGTAATTCAAAGGATTTCTTATCTCATGAGCGATACCGGCTGCCAACTGCCCTAATTTGGATAGCTGCTCCGCTTCTTTTAACCGTTCTTCAAGGTCTTTACGCTCTTTAAGCTGCGTTACCATGTTATTGAAACTTTTGGCAAGCTCTCCGATCTCATCTTTTCTGTCTGAAGGGAATTCAACGCTAATATCCCCTCCGGCAACACGCTGGACTTTTCCTACTAACTGTTTTATCGGCTTTGTATAACGCCTTGCGAGAAAAATTATTAATATTATACCAATAGCAAAAATAATACAGGTTGCCATGACCCTTTTTACAAAATGTGCATGCTGAATCTTATCTATATTATCCAGAAGAATATCCATTTCAACATAACCAAGCTGCTCATCACCGACAATAACCGGAACTACAAGCTTATAAGGTTTAGTTGAAGAATTCCCTAATCCTTCCTTATCTGAAAGCGCTTTAAGTCCTTTTTCCATCTTTTTCGAGGGTTGGGTTTTCCCTATTTTCGCAGGATCAGAAGAGTCAACAATCTCTCCTTCGTTATTTATAATGTTAATCTCTTTGATCCCTTTTTTCTTGGCTTCTTTAAGATAACCTGCAAGCTGGGAAGTGTCAGGCTCTGAATCGGAAGTTAGGCTCTCCACACTTTTCTGCAATAGTTGTGAAATCGCTGTAGAACTATCCTGTATCTCCTTTACAAGATCATTCTGGCTCGCCTGGTTAAGCGCAAAAAGAGTAACCATGGCAATTACAAGCAGGGATACCATTATTATGACAAGCTTTGTATTAAGTCTCATAAAAACCTAAATAAAATTTTAATAATTGTATTACAGTACATCATACAGCCTACGGAAACAAGGCCATTATCTGACTTCGGATTTTTCCAGTGTGCAGTGTGAAGAGTGGAGTGTGGAATTAAACTATAGACTCCACACTATTTTACGAAGGGCGTGAGGCGTGGCAGTGCTACGTTGAACGTCCTTAGAGCGTAGGAGTGGCAATCTGCCGTCCGTGTTGTCGGGCGCACACTATGCGCCCCTACAAACGTCGTATATGGCCAAAAACCGAAGTCATATCAGACAAATTCCATAAGAACCTGATTCGCTAGACTAACTCCCTTTTTTGTTAATTTAATATTCGCACCCTGTTTTTGCAACAGCCCCAAAGAATAGAACTTGTCCATTGCGCTGCCAAACAGGGTTTCAGCGCCCGTATTAAATCTTTCCCTAAACCTGTCCAGATTAACGCCACTTAGAAGCCGCAGACCCAAAAAGAAAAACTCTCCCATAGCGTTTTTTTCAGAAACAGGAAAAATTTGCGGACGATCGGTTTTAATAACAGACTCTTTATACTTAACAATATCCTGAAGATTCTCCCATCTAGCACCATAACCTGTAATATCTAAAAACGAGTGCCCCCCCGCTCCAAAACCTAAATAATTCCCCCTGGTCCAATACACTCGGTTATGTTTAGAAGAGTAGCCTGACTTACAAAAATTCGATATTTCGTAATGTTCAAATCCGGCCCTTTCCAAAACCTCTTCTGTTAATTCAAACATATCTGCGGAAAGGTCATCATCCAAAAGAGTAACCATACCGGTATCTACAGAAGCATCTAATGGCGTACCGGGTTCAACAGTCAAAGAGTATGCGGAAATATGCGGAACTCCTAAATTAACCGCTTCTTCAAGAGTCTTTTCCCAATTTTTCAGGAACTGTCCGGGAATAGAATGGATAAGATCAACTCCAATATTATTGAATCCCGCTTTATAAGCATAATCGACTGCTTTTTTGCCATCGTCCGCTTTGTGTAAGCGTCCGAGAAATTCCAAAATCCCGTCATCTAGCGATTGAACTCCTATTGAAAGGCGGTTCACGCCGGCTTCTTTATATCCCTTAAGAGAATCTCTCGTAATAGTTCCCGGATTTACCTCTAAAGTTATTTCTGCATCATCTGTAAGACAATAGAATGTTCTGGCCGCTTCAATAATTTTCAAAACTTGTGTCTGTGATAAAAGAGACGGTGTACCGCCACCGAAATAGAGGGTTTTTGCTCTGGTAAGGGGAATTAATTCATGATATTGCCGCATTTCTTCTGTAACCAGATGGATATACGACTCTATATCAACCTCTGAAGCTACAACAGAATTAAAATCGCAGTAAGAACACTTTTTTAAACAGAAAGGAATATGTATATAAATTGACAATCCATTTTCTTCCATAACCAAACCTGTTTTACACAATAAGTATCCAAGCAAGCTTGAATACTACTCTATTTTTAAGTACACTTATAGCAATTTGATTATAGCTTGGGGATAGAGATGATTGATAAGATAAAAGCAGCCGCGATTCAATTCAGAATAACACCGGGAGACGTCGAAAAAAATTTTTCACATGTAAAAGCAGAACTGGAGAAACTCACGTTACAAAATATCCGGTTAGTAGTTCTGCCTGAAATGTGGGGGACCGGCTTTGATTATAAACGGCTTGATATCCTGGCAAACCAGACAGGCAATATAGTTGAAAGGCTTAGTATACTCTCAAAGCAATATAATATGGTTATAGCTGGAAGCCTTCCCGAACCTCACAACGGAAAAGTATGCAATACTTCCTATCTTCTGGATTCAGGCGAACTTAAAGGTAAATACCGGAAAATTCATCTCTTCTCGCTAATGCACGAAGACAGATATTTTGACAGTGGAAATCAGAGAGTCATTGTTGAAACCAGTATAGGAAAAATCGGGCTTATTATCTGTTATGATCTTCGTTTTCCGGAGCTTGTAAGAAGTCTTGCCCTTGACGGAGCTGATATCATAACAGTACCTGGAGAGTGGCCACGCCCCAGAGAAGATCACTGGAGAACTCTGCTTAAAGCCAGAGCAATAGAAAACCAGCTTTTTGTAATTGCTGCCAACTGCTCAGGTCAAATAGGTAAATTTGATTTTTTCGGCATGAGTATGATTATAGACCCGAAGGGAAACATTCTTGCGGAAGCCGATGATGAAGAACGCACAATAACAGCGGAAATTGATTTTAACGATATGAAGGAGTGGCGGGAAAAGATTCCATGCTTTAATGACCGGCGGCCTGGCTGTTACTAGCAAATGATTTATTGTCTTAAAAAACAAAACTACGATAAATCAAATTATGATATATTGAGTGTTGATTTTCCGTATAAGTTCTGATTAAACTAATATATTTCATATAAACTCAAAATTAATCGGAGGTGGTTCTCTTGTCTTCTTTTTTCTCAAACACAGGGATAGTAGTTCAAATTGTTTTATACATTCTTATCCTTTTTTCAGCAATCTCATGGGGAATAATCGCATTCAAGTTTATCCAGATAGCCAAGGCAAATAAAGACTCAGAGCGTTTTCTGGCTTTTTTCTGGCAGACAAAACGCTTTGATATTGTTAACGCTCAGGTAGATAGATTTGAAAACTCCCCTTTACCCAGACTTTTTAAAGAAAGTTATGACGAAATAAAAAACTTTACAGAAAAAAAAGAAGAAACGCCGGAACAACTTTCCGTTATAACAACTGACCTAGGAGTAATGGATAACACAGCCAGAGCCCTCCGCCGCGCATCAACCGTAGAAATTACAAGGCTTGAAAAATATCTGACATTTTTGGCAACAGTCGGTTCAACAGCGCCATTCATAGGACTTTTCGGTACTGTATGGGGAATAATGACATCCTTCAAACATATCGGGGAAACAGGTTCCGCTTCCCTTTCAGTAGTCGCTCCTGGTATCGCTGAAGCCCTTATTGCCACAGCAATAGGCCTTGTGGCGGCAATTCCTGCTGTAATGGGCTACAACCATTTTCAGCATAAAATTAAGGTAATAGTCTCTCAAATGGACAATTTTTCCACAGAGTTTTTGAATATTGTACAAAGATCAGGGATAGATCAGAAATAACCCTGCGTTATTCAGAGAAAAACAAGGACTAACAAATGGAAATTGGAAATAGAAACGGCAACCGTGAAGTAATGTCACAAATTAACGTAACCCCACTGGTTGATGTTATGCTGGTGCTTTTGGTTATCTTTATGATAACCGCTCCTATGATGCAGCAGGGAATGCAGGTAAATCTCCCAAAGGCTAGCACTAAAGCCGTTAATACAAAAGACGAATCTGTTATGGTAACTATTGACAAGAGCGGGAGGACTTTTATCAATAGCACGGAAGTTCCTCCTGACCAGTTGAAAGCAAAGCTTATTGAGTTTTTCGCAAGCAAATCAAAGCAAGAAGTTTTTCTTAAGGCAGACAAAGATGTCCCATACGGAAGCGTAGTTTTGGCAATGGCTGAAATAAAAAGTGCTGGTATTGAAAAAATAGGAATGCTTACAGAGCCCCCAGAAAAGAAATGATAAACAGATTACAGCCTCAGGAGCCTAATCCAAAAATAATTTTTGGGATATCCTTTGGTCTTCATATAATCTTCTTTTTCCTGCTTATTACATTACAACATGCTTCTAAAACTCTCTATCCGGACACTCCAACGTATTATGTTGACCTTGTAACCCTTCCTGTAGCAAATCCCATGAAAGGTGTTCCGGGAAGTTCTAAAGGGAGCATTGCAGAATCTTCATCAACACCGCAGCAAACAGTGGTTAAGCCCCTTCAGACAAAACCCGAAACAATGACAATACCGCGCAAACCCGCAGCTAATCCTTTGGTAAAGCCATCAAAAGTCAACAATAAAATTACGAACAAAAATGAAGCGGAAGATTTCGCAAAACGTATGGAACAATTACAACAAAACGCAGACGCTCAGCATCAGGCGAACGCCATCGCGAATCTCAGGAAAAAAGTCGCCGGGTCAAAAGGAAGCGGCTCATTAACCGGAACAGGGACAATGGCAGGAAGTGACTATGCCACATACATACAATCAAGGTTAAGGGACGCATTTGCAACAACAATAGCCTATCATAGCCAAAACCCGGAAACCGCCATACGTTTATATATTGACAGCTCAGGGAGAAATGTCCGCTATGTTGTAGAGAAACGGTCAAGTGATGCTCTGTTTAACGCATCTGTCATAAAAGCAATTGAAAAAGCAAAAGCAACATTTCCAAAAAATCCAAAAGGGGCTAGTTTTGAAATGCTCTTTGTATTCAGCCCTGAGAAGGTAAATAAGAAACCATGAAACCATACATAACAAAAAAAATCCCTGTCATATCCTTTATTGCCATAATTTTGCTCTTTGTGCTTTTTTCTGTCGCTTCTGCCGAAGGCTTTCTTAAAGTCACAGCGTCCGGCAGTCACCAGCTTACTCTTGCAATAGCACAACCAACAGCAACGGCCGGCGGGAACCAAAAAAATATTGATTCAGAAATAGTAGATATTCTTAAATTTGATCTTAATATGACCGGCCTTTTTACAGTCACTACCGGTAACAACGCCGGGTCTGAAACCGGCGGACTTCCTAGCCTCTTGGGGTGGCAAAAGTCTGGTGCGGATATCCTGCTTCAAACAGCTTATTCAATATCAGGAGAGCTTATAACAGTTGAAGCTAGGCTTCATGACACCGCTTCAGGGCAAGAACTGTTCTCAAAACGTTATACCGGAAATTTAAGCAACCTTCGTAAAGTAATGCATACGATATCTGATGAGGTTCTGCGTACATTCACAGGAGAACTTGGGCCTTTTACCGGGAAAATAGCCTTTGTCTCAACCGCTACAGGGAATAAAGAGATCTACATAATGGATTGGGACGGATATAACGTAACTAAAATCACAAACAATAAATCCATCAACCTGAATCCGGATTTTTCACCATCAGGTAAGGAACTTATCTACACTTCGTACAAAAACAATAATCCTGATCTTTATAGACGTGAACTTTTTTCAGGAACAGAAGCAAAAGTCTCATCTCATCACGGCATAAACATAACCGGCGCTTTCTCTCCGGACGGAAACAAAATTGCCTTGGCTCTTAGTAAAGATGGAAACGCTGAAATATACGTAATGAACAAAGATGGAAAAGAGTTAAAAAGGCTCACAAAGAGCTCCTCAATAAACGTATCCCCCACATGGTCGCCAGATGGGAGCAAAATCGCTTTTGTTTCTGACCGTTACGGCTCACCTCAGGTATTTATTATGAACAGTGACGGCAGCGGAATCAGGCGCCTTACAACCTCAGGCTCCTACAACTTCAGCCCAAGATGGTCTCCAAAAGGGGATCAAATTGTCTATTGCAGGCAGGATAGCGGCATACAGATTTACTCTATTAATGTTGACGGAAGTGGAGATAAGCAACTAACCTCTACAGGAAGGAACGAGCACCCGAGATGGTCGCCTGATGGACGTTTTATAGTCTTTAGCAGTAGAAGAAGTGGAGTTGACGCTATATATGTAATGCGAAGCGATGGCAGCAACCAGACAAAAGTCTCCAGAAGTAAAGGAGCAGCATCACACCCAACCTGGTCAGCACGCTGGTAGCTGTGTTACGGCGCAGATAAACGACTGCGAAATTTATATAAAGGCATAGATTATTACGAAGAAGAAGGTAATGAAAATGGCGAAGCTTGAAGCAAAAGAATACAAGTCTTTTGAGCAGACAAAGCAAATTGATGAAAACGGTGCGGAATTTTGGTATGCTCGGGATTTGCAGGAAGTGTTGCAGTACTCACAGTGGCGTAACTTTCATAAGGTCATTGATAGTGCCATGCTTGCTTGCAAAAACAGCAGCTTTGATGTTGCCGATCATTTTGCTGACCTCAGCAAAACGATAAAAATGCCTAAATCAGCGGAAAAACAGATCGTTGATTATAAGCTCTCCCGGTATGCTTGCTACCTCATCGTCCAGAACGGAGATCCCCGCAAAGAGATTATTGCGCTTGGACAAACATATTTTGCTATACAGACACGCAGGCAGGAGTTAGCCAACACCTTTAATCAGCTTAGCGAAAACAACAAGAGGCTTGTTGTTCGCGGCAACATTAAACAGTGGAACCAACTACTTGCAGAAGCAGCGCATAATGCCGGAGTCATAACCGATGAAGAATTTGCGATATTTCAGAATGCGGGTTACATGGGGCTTTATGGTGGATTAACCGTCGCTGACATTCACAAGAAAAAGGGATTAAAAGAGAAAGAAAGAATCCTCGACTTCATGGGAAGCACCGAGCTTATCGCAAATCTGTTCCGTATATCCCAAACAGAAGAAAAGTTGGAATTAGAGCAAGTGTCGTCTGCAATAGAGGCGAGTGAGATTCATTATCGAATCGCCGAAAAAATCCGTAACGCCATGAAAGCTATGGGAACAACCTTGCCGGAGAATCTCCCAACACCTGAAAAAAGCATTCGGACGATCGAACGCGAGGAAATTAGAAAACTCAGAAATTCTAAAAAGAAGCTGATGCTTGATGAATAGCATGACTAAAAGCATAAATCTCGCGCCATAGACGCGAGAATATAGAAAATACAAATTGTAGCAAAAGAATTATTGCCTGATTGCATGAGCTTTAATATGATTAGGCAATTTTTTAAATGTTACGATGTGTACTATTAAAACTTATGGGCTCAGGTATCACTTCAGGCCTATAGGTTTTAAGACATTTAAAAATCAGCTAAAATGATATTGCACATTCATACTATTAGGCAATTTTTCTATGCCACAAAAAAAATGATGTCGAGAATTAGAATAATAGAAACGTTGAAACGAGATTAACCGCAACCAACGAAAGGAAAACGGCTTATGCTGATGACCGATCATATATCCAATTACTATAAATCTGTTTGCGAGGCATACCGCCTCGGAAACATTGAAACGTCGTACAATATGCCGATTATCACTCTGCTCACACAATTTGGTTGTACGGCACGGGATATGTCTGGCGAGCGCAGTGGTCAAACAGGTGAAAATATAGACATAAAATTGTGGCGTGGCGACGAAGATGTAGCCGAAACCGGGCCATTTGCCGGTGTAGAAGTAAAAAAGGTAGAAGGTATAGATGCTCG
>WQYY01000078.1 GCA_009780995.1 Desulfuromonadales bacterium | reverse complement strand
CACTACATAAGTCTGCGGCATCACATAAACCGGCTGACTAACCCATGCACTCCCCCAAAATGGAGAGCCAAACCATGCTCCACCCCAAAACGGATAACCACCCCAATATCCTCCCCCATAATATGACCGGTACCCTCCGCGATATGAGTAAAAGGACCCCCCATAAGATCCCATACGCATACCACCCCGAGCGCTGCTTGTTCCAACCATCGCTACAGTTATAAGAGCAATAACTGATAATGCTATAATTTTAAATTTCATATGATTCCCCTTTTCTTAACTTAATACTTCAAAGATGGACTTTTTATAAAAACTACTGCTTAAATGGAACTTAGTAAAGTATTTCGTTTTTTTGACTTAAATCATCCATATAAAATCTACTCTCTGTCAGGATATGAACATGCAACTCAGTGATAAAGAAATTAAGGACCTTAACACTCTTGCCAAGTTTATTGAAATTTATTGTAATTCAAAACATCAGAATTTCAATTTAAAGAGCGTAAACAAAGCAGACAAGTTACATATTGATTTAAAAAGTGAATATCACTTATGCCCGGATTGCATTGAGCTTCTTAATTACAGCGCTGATAAACGAATTAAATGCCCTCTTACTCCTAAACCGCCTTGTAATAAATGCAATGTAAGGTGTTACAGCGATAGTTACAGAGAAAAAATTCGTGAGATTATGAAATATTCCGGCAAAAAAATGATTCTTAAAGGCCGTTTTGACTACATTTTACGGTACTTAACAACTAGAAATGGATAGAATACAAACGTGGAGGAAATAATATGATTAGAAAAATTATTACAATTGATGAAGAGAAATGTGACGGCTGTGGATTATGTGTTCCTTCCTGCACTGAAGGAGCAATAAAAATCGTAAATGGTAAAGCAGTTCTGGCAGCAGATAATCTTTGTGACGGTCTTGGAGATTGCCTTAGCGAATGCCCAAAAGATGCTATTAAAATAATAGAAAGAGAGGCTGAAGCATTTGATGAAGCTAAGGTAAAACAACATTTATCGGCTAATGCCAGTGAAAAACCGCATCATGGTTGCCCCGGAATGCAGACCAGAACTCTCTCTACCGCCAAAAAACCAACTTCTTCCTCAGCTTCTGCGGAAAAACAACAGAGCATGCTTGGTCAATGGCCTATTCAGCTCAGCTTAGTGTCGGTTTCCGCTCCGTACTTTCAAAATGCCGACCTGCTTGTTGCAGCAGATTGTGTTCCTTTTGCATATGCAGATTTCCACAGAGAAGTTTTAGCAGGGAAAGCTCTTGTTATCGGCTGCCCAAAACTTGACGACAACCAGTTCTATATAGAAAAACTTACTGAACTGTTTAAAGTATCTACAATTAAAAGCGTTACTATAATAAGAATGGAAGTGCCATGTTGTAATGGCTTAACTATGGCGGTAAAAAGGGCTTTAGCAGCATCTGGAAAAGAAATCCCGTGCAAGGAGATGGTTATCAGTATAAATGGTGAGCTGTTATAATAGGAAAAAATGGATGAGGAGTGTGCCTGTGTTGTTTATTTCGGGGCGCTGAGGTGTATGTCCCCTACGACTTTGCCCGTAGGGCATTTATATCAATAGAATTATTGCTTATAACCAACCCATAGCCCGTAGGGCTTTAACGATTAATGTCCTACGGACAAAATAAATCCATTTGTTTCTTTTTCTATTGATATGCAACGCCTATGGCGTATATCCGGTTTATTCCGGAACGCCAGGTGTACGTCCCTATGCTCTTATTCGATCAATTCGATTTTTAGCCTATCAGCTCAGGTAATACCTGACCTGTGCTCTATTCGATCAATTTGCTTTATATGACTCCAACACTATTGTCCTGGTTGCGAATTATCATCAGAAGGATTGCTATGTTCAGAGTCTGCATTATCTTTAGAAGGGGGTGGCTCTTCAGGTTGGTCATTGTTACTTTTTGGATTTACCTCTTCTATTTTATCCGCCGGCTTTGAATCATCAGTAGCACCGCTAATATTGGGAAAAACTTCCGGTTTTTCTACTGTTAGACTTGTATCAACTTTCTTCTGAAGTCCTGCAATATTCGGGGATTCGGCAATGGCTATCTGATATTCAGACGGAGTAATCACACCTTTATTTCTAAGCGCTCTTAATATCATATTGGAGCGTTTAAGTACTTTTGCCATATTTCTATATGGATTATAGGCAACTCTCGGTCCCGGAAGCATTGCGGCAAGAAAAGCACTCTCTCTTGGAGTCAGTGCTGAAGCAGGTTTGTTAAAATAGTATTGAGAAGCATGTCCGATTCCATAAACCATGGGACCAAGCTCAACCAAATTCAGGTATAGCTCCATTGTTCTATCTTTTGTAAGTTCCTGATCAAGCCTCACAGCAAGATATAATTCCATTAACTTTCTGGTAATTGTTTTTTTTCTGGAAAGATAAAGATTTTTAGCCAACTGCTGTGTAATTGTTGAAGCACCTTTTGCCATTGACTTTTTCTTAAAATCATATTTTGCTGCCTGTGCCATAGCTTTAACATCTATACCTTCATTATTATAAAAATTAGAATCTTCTCCAAGAATAACACTCCATTTCATGGCCGAAGGTATTCGTTCATAAGATACCCAATACCTGTTTTCCGGGCCGACAACAAAAGGGTGAAACCTTCCATGCCAGTCTTTTACATGAATAGTTATTGATGCGTTTTTATCTTTTAGATCAGATACAGGCGGAAGTAAAACTAAAGAAAGGATAATGTATATAATATATGCAGAAACTATAACAACAGGAATTAAGAAAAGCTTTTTCATAATCAATGCCGGCTTTTCTTACCTTGTTCATCAACTATAAAACTAACTCCATTACGACCTGAATATTTTACCTTATACATCTCTTTATCTGCCGTACCGATCAAATCAATAATTGAGTCAGCATCATCCGGAAAAGTTGCGATACCAAAACTTGCCGTTAATCCTATATGCTCTAATTTACCAATGTCAAAAGTGAACTCTCTTACAGCGTTACACAGCTTATTTGCTAAAATAACAGCGCCTTTTTTATCTGTTTCGGGGAGTATAAGCACGAACTCATCTCCTCCATACCTTGAAGCCTTATCTGTTTTTCGGATATTCTGCTGCACAACAATTCCTATTTCTTTCAAAAAACGGCTTCCTACCAGATGGCCATAACTGTCATTTACTTTTTTAAAATTATCGAGATCAAAAAATATCAGTGATAATGGAAAGTTAGACCTTTTAGAACGTTCTATTTCATATTCTATCTGTTCATAAAAATATCTAGAATTGTATAAACCTGTAAGATCATCAGTAATAACAAGATTTTCTACTTTTTCTTTAGAGCGAATATTTGAAATGGCTATTCCAGAAAAATCCGCAATTATTTCAAGAAGGCGTTTGTCATAATTATTAAAGGTATACTGTTTTGAATCACTTGCAAGCTCTATAACACCAAAAATATCGTCATAAACTTTTATTGGCACTGACAGAAGAGTCCCTTTAACAGTTGGAAATAATTTCGAATAAACATCAGTTAAACGTTCATCTTTATTAACATCTTTAACTATCAAAGATTTCCCATTCTCGGCAACCCAACCGGCAAAACCTTCTCCAAAAGAGACTCTAATATCCTCTACGTTTTCAGATCCATGTGAAGCTATTAATACAGGTTTCATTTCATCTTTCTCCCCCTCGCGGAGAAAAAGTACCCATAAATCTGGATTAAGCAGACCTTTGATATAAAAGCTTACACGTTCAAATATTTCTTCTATATTTTTTGATGAAGCAAGTAATTGCGCAATTTTCACAATTGCTGAAACTGCGGCTTCATCAAAAGCAGATTTATTTATGCTGCTTATTTCATGTTCAAAGTCCATTTTTATCCTTAAAAACAGTTTTCTTTTTTACCATAGAAACGGCCGCTTTAACAGCCGCAACCATACTATCTTCCCTCGCAACACCTTTGCCAACAAGATTATACGCTGTACCATGATCAACTGATGTTCGGATTATTGGCAGTCCTAAAGTAATATTCACTCCGTCATAGAAATGCAATAACTTTAAAGGAATTAACCCTTGATCATGATACATACAAACAACCGCATCATAATCACCCTTTGCCGCAAAATGAAACAGAGTATCGGCAGGCATTGGACCAACCGCGTCAATCCCCTCCTTTTGCGCTGCCAAAATTGCCGGAGATATAATATCTTTTTCTTCACTACCAAAGAGACCACCTTCTCCTGCGTGCGGATTCAGTGATAATACCGCTATTCTAGGCGAAGTACAAAAATATTTTTTCAAATCCATATATGTAATTTTAATAGTAGATAGAATTTTCTGAAAGGTCAATATTTTGTGAACTTTGGACAAAGGCTCATGAATGGAGGCCAAAGTTACTTTTAATTTATTCCCTGCTAACATCATGACAACATCATTTGTGTTCGTACGTTGTGCGATAAGCTCGGTATGCCCCGGATAATTGTATCCTGCACTGTTAAGAGCCTCTTTGTTAATAGGGGCTGTAACCATTGCATCTGCCACACCCGACAAACAGGCATCAACTGCTATTGTAATATATTGATATACTGCTTTACCGGTCTCTACTGTTGGCTTGGCGTATTCAAAATCTTTACTATCAAGACAAGAGCATTGCAAAAGATTAATAGTACCTGGCTTACTGACAATGTTTCGGTTAATACTCTCCACAATATTGATATCTAAGTCAACGCCAGTAAGTTTTATAGCCCTGTTAATTACCTTTTGATCGCCTAAAAGAACAGGGGTACAGATATCATACAAATTATAGCCGGATAATGCCTTGGCAACAATTTCCGGCCCTATACCGGACGGATCGCCCATTGTAAGCGCTATAACAGGTTTCATTCTCTGTTTCCTAAAATAAAAAAAGAGCGAAATATTCGCTCTCTAAGAATAACTCATGTTTTTTATGTTACTTTCTTACAGATTTTCCGGCAACCTGCAGCCTTATAATAGCCCGTTCAAGAGCAGCTTCATATACTTTAAACTGTTTATCTTCAGCTGTAAGTTTTTTCAAAGCATCTTCTGCACGATCAAGAGCACTTTTAGCTCTATCAACATCAATTTCGTCAGCTTTTTCAGCAGTTTGAACAAGCACCGTAACATCATCATCTTTAACTTCAACATAGCCCCAATTCAGCGCCAAATGGTAGAAAACGCCATGCTGTTTATAAGAAAGCTCTCCGATCTTTAATGAAGATAAAAACGGAGCATGGCCAGGTAAAAGACCAAACTCACCTTGACTGCCAGTTGCGGTTATTTCATCAACTTCTTCATTTAAGATTATCTTATATGGAGTTACAAGCTCCAGCTTCAGTTTTTCTTCAGCCATATTTACCTCTCCGGGATTGAGCTTTATTTAAGCCCAAGGGAAAAACATATAATACTCATACCTTCTAAGCTGACAGTTTCTTAGCCTTTTCAATAGCTTCTTCAATAGTTCCCACCATATAAAAAGCCTGTTCAGGAAGATCATCATACTTACCTGCCACTATCTCCTGAAATCCCTTGATAGTATCTTTTAGCTCAACATAAACACCTGGTGTCCCTGTAAATGCTTCCGCAACATGGAAAGGCTGGGAAAGAAAACGTTGAATTTTACGCGCTCTTGAAACGACCAGCTTATCTTCCTCTGAAAGTTCATCCATACCCAAAATTGCGATAATGTCCTGAAGGTCTTTATAACGCTGAAGAACATATTGAACAGACCGCGCTACAGCATAATGTTCTTCCCCTACTACCTGAGGGTCAAGAATACGTGACGTTGAATCAAGCGGATCCACAGCAGGGTAAATGCCTAACTCCGCGATTTGACGGGACAGAACAGTTGTCGCGTCAAGATGGGCAAATGCCGTTGCAGGAGCCGGATCTGTAAGGTCGTCAGCAGGGACATAAATCGCCTGAACTGATGTAATAGAACCTTTAGTTGTTGAAGTAATACGCTCCTGAAGTTCCCCCATTTCAGTAGCAAGTGTTGGCTGATAGCCAACCGCTGAAGGGATACGGCCGAGAAGAGCAGATACTTCCGAACCGGCCTGAGTAAAACGGAAAATATTATCAATGAATAAAAGAACATTTTGCCCTTCTTCATCACGAAAATACTCTGCAACAGAAAGGGCAGAAAGAGCAACCCTTGCACGAGCTCCTGGCGGCTCATTCATCTGGCCGTAAACCAAGGCAGCTTTATCAATAACTCCGGATTCTTTCATCTCTTCCCACAGGTCATTACCTTCACGCGTACGCTCACCAACGCCGGCAAAAACAGAAAAGCCGCCATGCTGTTTAGCAATATTATTGATAAGCTCCATAATAAGAACTGTTTTACCAACACCCGCACCGCCGAAAAGGCCTATCTTACCACCTCTGGAGTATGGCGCTAAAAGGTCAACAACTTTAATCCCTGTTGTAAAAGACTCAACCTTTGTTGATTGATCTTGAAAAGATGGAGCAGGACGATGTATCTCATACTCTTTGTCATTACCAATAGGGCCTCTCTCATCAACAGGCTCACCGACAACATTCATGATACGTCCAAGAGTCTTGCGGCCAACAGGCATTACAATCTGTTTACCGGTATCAATAACTTCCTGACCACGGACAAGACCATCGGTAGAATCCATCGCAATTGTACGTACGCTGTTTTCGCCAAGGTGCTGGGCAACTTCCAGAACCAGATTGAATTCGCGGTCATCAATTGCAGCATTCGTAACTCTAAGAGCATTATAAATCGGCGGAAGTTTCCCCGGTTCGAATTCAACGTCCACAACAGCACCGATGACCTGTGTAATTTTACCTTTATCCTGACTCATGGTAGTACATCCCTCCTGTAGCCCAGTGGCTATATATAAGTTATGAATTTATCCTTTTATTGATTCCGCGCCGGAAATAATTTCCATCAGCTCTGTTGTAATAGCAGCCTGACGGGCGCGATTATATGCTAACGTAAGTCTGCCTATCATCTCTGTTGCATTCTTCGAAGCACTATCCATTGCTGTCATACGCGCACCATGCTCACCGGCAACAGACTCCAGTAAAATCCTGAATATCTGAACTTCAATATGCTTAGGTAAAAGCTCTGAAACAAGTGCCGCCTGGCCTGGCTCATATATATATTCTGTATGTGCAACAACAGTATCTTCTTCAGAAACAGTTTCAGGTATAATTGGCAGCATTTGCGTAAGAGTAACGACTTGAGACATAACACTTTTAAATTCATTATAAAGAATATGAACTTCATCATAATGTTCATCAATATAGCCGGAAATAATTTCCTGCCCCAGCGCAGCCGCTGTATCGTAATTAAGATTTGACTGAATATTGGAGTACGATTTCCAGACTTCATACCTGTTTTTCAAAAAATCATACCCTTTACGGCCAATTGTCATAATTTTTATTTCGGAATACTTATTTTTATTTTCTTTAAGAAATTTATCGGCAGTCTTGCATATATAAGCATTAAATCCTCCGCACAATCCCCTGTCAGACGTAACAACAACAAGTAAAACCCTATCGCTGTTCCTTTCACGTTTCCCCAAAAGCGGACTAATACCTGGCTCAACACTGTCAGCAAGTCTGTATAACACTTCAGAAAGTTTCTCTGCATAAGGCCTGGCAGCTACAACATTATCCTGGGCTTTACGTAGTTTAGCCGCAGAAACCATTTTCATGGCCTTAGTAATTTGACCGGTATTTTTTACTGAACCGATCCGTTTTTTAATGCTTTTTAAATTAGGCATAAGGGCAATCCGTTCCTAAAAATTAAACTGTAAACTCTTTTTTAAACTGCTCAAGAGCATTAACTATCTTATCCTTGAGTTCATCATCAATAGCTTTCTTAGCTTTTAATTCCTCAAGAATAGCGCTGTGCCTATTATCAATAAACATATAAAGCTCAGCTTCGTAACGTTTAAGGACAGAAACCGGATAATCATCTACAAAACCGTTATTTGCGGCAAATATTATTAATACCTGTTTCTCATTGGAAAGTGGCGAATATTGCGGTTGTTTAAGAACCTCCACAAGACGCTCTCCACGAGCTAACTGTTGCTGGGTAGCTTTATCCAAATCGGAGCCGAACTGGGCAAAAGCGGCCATTTCACGATATTGAGCCAAATTAAGACGAAGTGTGCCTGCAACCTGTTTCATGGATTTTGTCTGTGCGGAACCGCCAACCCTTGAAACGGAAATACCAACGTTAATAGCGGGACGGACACCTGAATAAAAAAGATCTGACTCAAGGAATATCTGACCGTCTGTAATAGAAATTACATTAGTTGGAATATACGCTGAAACGTCCCCCGCCTGTGTCTCAATAATAGGGAGAGCAGTAATAGATCCTGCACCACAAGCATCGGAAACTTTTGCAGCACGCTCAAGAAGACGGCTATGGAGATAAAAAACATCTCCAGGATATGCTTCACGTCCTGGCGGACGACGAAGAAGCAGGGAGAGCTGACGATATGCAACAGCCTGTTTTGAAAGGTCATCATAGACTATAAGGGCATGTTTTCCGTTGTCCCTAAAGTATTCACCCATGGTAACGCCGGTATAAGGAGCCAAGAATTGCAAAGGAGCCGATTCAGAAGCAGTAGCAGCAACAACAATTGTATAATCCATTGCTCCATGTTCCTGTAACTTTGAAACAACCTGTGCAACAGTAGACCGTTTCTGGCCAATAGCAACATATATACAGACTACATCGCCACCTTTTTGGTTGATTATCGTATCAAGGGCAACGGCGGTTTTCCCTGTCTGACGGTCACCAATAATAAGCTCACGCTGTCCACGTCCGATAGGCACCATAGAATCAATCGCTTTAAGGCCTGTCATCATAGGCTCATGTACTGACTTTCTCTTAACAATACCGGGAGCTTTAACTTCTATCTTACCGTGAAACTCGCTGTTAATATCTCCTTTACCATCAATAGGCTGGCCAATTGCATTTACT
>WQYY01000077.1 GCA_009780995.1 Desulfuromonadales bacterium | reverse complement strand
GTTGTGCGTTGTGCGTTGTGCGTTGTGCGTTGTGCGTTGTGCGTTGTGCGTTGTGCGTTGTGCGTTGTGCGTTGTGCGTTGTGGCAAATCAACACCCTCTTATTTTACTTAAAATAAGAATTTGCATAACCTAATTTCTCTTGTCAAGCTTTTTTTTAATTTTTTATTTCTTCTTAGAGAAACAATAAATGTTAATTCAAGAATGAAGCAAGTGGCAACAGAACATGTCAATTATTGCCTGATTCTACAAATTATTGTAGGATTATGCAATCCCGATATTATCGTAATACATGATCCTAATTATCTGTCAGCTCAAGTAGCAAGGCAGTTAATAGAAATTACAATACGAAGAAAACAGTTATGATATGATTGCCTAATTGTATGAGAAAAGATAGTATTAGGCAATAAATTAAAAGTGGAAACACTGCTACCCCTCGCTTCCTAACGAGAGGTAGCAAAGGATTTTACCTAATGACACAGAGACGTCATTACGGGCTTGACCCGCAATCTCCAAATAATAGGGGCGGATCAAGTCCGCAATAACGGCAACCGGGGAGCAGGGCGTGAGGCGTGACGCGCCACGTTTAACATCCTGAGTTATCGGGCGCACACTGTGCGCCCCTACAGTCGCCGTATATAGCCAAAAGCCGAAGTTACTTTACTGTAGCATCTTCTATAATCGTTTTGTATTTATATCCCGAGCCAAAATCTTTTTTTGCATGAAGTACCCCTGTTACTGTAACTATCTGGCCAATTGTAGGAAGGTCCTGGGTAGTAACTACGATTTCATTCGCCCCATTTGTACCTGTCCCATCTTTAATATGAACCCAGTTACGCTTCATTATCCCCGGAAGAACTCTTACCACCTGACCTTTGACTTGAATCGTCTTATTATTCAACTCTTTTGCCTGATTGATTATCTCTTCTATATTGTAGGCATTTGCACCGGTTGCCTTTTCAACTTTGAGACCTTGAATGATTTTGGAGTCTTGCCCCCGAGGGACAGACATTCCCATACTCCCCATATCACTCATGCTGCCCATATTACCCATTTTATCGGAAGTTGCTTTCATGTGTGCTGCCTGTTCAGGGGTTCCTGCCGAAAATATTATATGGTCAAATTTTTTGTTCAGGGTTTTGCTCGTAAAACCTTCTACCTGCATTCCTGATTCAAGTTCGACTTCATCGCCAACCTTAACCTGCATTTCAGGAGTCGCAAACCAAGTTTTTGTACTGCCGTTATCTAAAAGTATATAAGTATACCCTCCACTATTCATTGTTTCCGCGACTTTCCCTTTTTGGAATGTAATACTGGCCGGGGTAACGCCCTGAGTTGTTTTCGTCATATCCGGCATTGCATAAACAGGCACAGCTAAAGCTAAACCAAGAATTGTTCCGATTAAAATATTTGCCTTCTTCATTTTACCTCCCATGTAATAGTTTTAATTCTTGTAGAATACATTTTTGAATAATAGAATCTACCTCTAATGTAAAGGTGACATTAACCTATGTTATTTAACCTAAATTTCAATAATTTTTTTTCTTCTCTTATGGATATCTTTTTCCCTCCTCTGTGCCATAGGTGTAAGGAACCGATTACAACCGTAACAGATACAAAGCTTTGCACAAAGTGCCTTTCCGATGTTTTCCCGATTCGCTTCCCCATATGCAAGTCATGTGGGAGACCTTTTCTTACAGAAAACGGAGAAGACCACCTCTGCTCTGACTGTGTTCTGAAACCTCAACCATATGAAGCCGCCAGAGCGGCTCTCATCTTTAAAGGATCAATAAAGGATATTATATATAAGTTCAAGTATCAATACAAAGTTCACTTACGCCGTTCTATTACGGCAATTTCAGCGGAATATCTGGATAAATTCGTGGCAGATTTCGCCCCTGATATTCTAATTCCTGTTCCTCTCCATAAAAAAAGGCTCAGAAAGCGCGGTTTTAACCAGGCAATTCTTATAGGGGAAATTTTCGCAAAAAGATGGGATATAAAAATGAGCCGTAACAACCTTAAGCGTATAAGATGGACTGAACCGCAAGTTAATCTACCTGCAAGCCAGCGTGAAAAAAACGTTCTCGGCGCTTTTGCCTTAAAAACTCCGGCTCTCATCGCTGACAAAAGAGTTTTACTTTTTGATGACGTTTATACAACAGGAAGCACTGTAAAGGAATGTTCAAAGGTGCTGGTGAAAAGTGGGGCAGCTTCAGTAGCTGTGGTTACAATCGCACGAACTGAGCTGTAAATAGTGTGGAGTTTGGAGTGTGAAGAGTGGAGTTAATCATAATTCCACACTCCACACTTCACTCTTCACACTGGTGTTTATAAAAGTATTTGCTTAACTCCTTTAAAACTTCCTCCCTGCCAGTTTTAATAATATCCATGTCAGGAAGGGATTCTAAAAATATCCGCCCATAGTTTCTTGTGAGCACTCTGCTATCCAGAATCAAAACTCCCCCCATATCACTCCTGCTCCGGATAAGCCTTCCAAACCCCTGCTTAAATTTTATTACGGCCTGAGGAACGGTATATTCCATAAAAGGGTCTCCGCCGGATGAGGTGATATGTTCCGCCCTTGCTTCAAGTATAGGTTCTGTAGGGACACGAAAAGGTAGCCTTGTGATTATAACCAGTTGCAATGCGTCACCCTGTACGTCAACCCCTTCCCAGAATGAGTCTGTCCCGAAAAGCACTCCCCCTTTTGTTTTTCTAAACCTGGAAAGTAATCTGTGCCTGTTCATTTCACCCTGAGCCATAGGTACAAGCCCCATCTGTTCCAAAATGGAGGAAAGCCTTTGATACACGCGTTTTAAAAGGTCATACGAGGTAAAAAGAACAAACGCTCCGCATTTAGAAATTGATAAGGCCTGCAGAATAAAATCACCTGCAGCCTTTTCAAACTCCATTCCGGTAGGTTCAGGCATATCTGAAGGGACTCCGGCAAAAGCCTGTTTTCTGTAATCAAATGGGGAAGCAAGGAGCAGCTCGGATATTCTTGACTTAGGCAAAAGTGAAATCCCTGTACGGCCTGCCAGATAATTAAACCTCTCACCGACTGCTAAAGTGGCAGAAGTTATTACTACTGTTTTAAACTGGTCAAAAAGCATTGATTTTAAAGAACCTGAAACTTCCAGCGGGGAGTAGCACAATTTCAGCGTTATACTTTTACTGCTCTTCTTCATTTCAAACCAGCGGCAGATGTTTTCATCTCTTCCGATAAAGAACAGGAGAGCTTCCCCTGTGGATTCCAGGCGGTTTTTTATCCCTCTAATATCAAGAAGTTGGCCCGAAAGTTTTTCACCGGCTTTTTCCGGTAATTTCGCAGCTTCTTTAAGAAAATCTCCGATAAAAACAGAATACTTCAGCAACCCTTCGGAAAGTTTTTTTATCCGCTCTTCTGTTTCTATCCAGAAATTGCCTGAGTAAACTATTGGAGTAACACGAAGTTTATACTCCCCTTTTACGTCTTTATTAATTTTCAACTGATTTCCAAGCCCAAGCGCAAGGTTATCCATTTCTCTTTCCACCAGTTGAATAAGAGCAGGTAGATTTTCTGTCAAAATATCCAGAATAGAGGATAGTTGATGATATAAGGATTCCATCTCATCAGGCACTGTTTCCGCAATAGCCGCAGTTAGTCTGTATAACAGCCCTCGATGTGGTTTTTTAGGATTTTGCAATTTTGATAAGAGTTTCAGCAGGCCATTGCGTGTAATTTGGCTGGAGAGATTTCCCGTTGCCACATCTTCCAGATGATGTCCTTCATCAATAATAAGCCGCTGAAATGGTGGCAGAATAGCGGATGAGGTTTGCCCGCTCTCTTTTCTCAACACCAGATCAGCTATGAGAAGAGCATGGTTTACAACCAGAATATCAGCTCCTGCTGCCGCCCTTCTTGAGGAACAAAAATAACAACGACTATAATACCGGCACCTTACTCTGTTGCACTGATCCGCTTCACAGCAAATCTCTTCCCATATTTCGTCTTTTGGAATAAATCCCAGATCATCAAGAGATCCGCTGTCTGTTTTCGTACTCCATGAAACAATGGCTTCGAGATCAGTTTCATTATCTGCAAAAAGAGCCGGCTCTTTTCTGACAGCCTCGAATTTTCTGAGGCAGAGATAGTTACTCCTCCCTTTTACCAAGGCAGCGCGAAACTGAAGGTTCGCGTACTTTTGTAAAAAAGGGATATCTTTACTGGTAAGTTGTTCCTGCAAGTTTATTGTGTTTGTTGACAGGACAACCCGCTCTTTATTGCGGATAGCCCAGAAGGCCGCGGGAAGCAGATAGGCAAGGGATTTACCTGTGCCTGTACCGGCTTCAATCACCGCAACTTTATCGTTATTAAAAGCTTCAGATACGGCAAAAGCCATTCTTGTCTGTTCAGGGCGCTCTTCATATCCTGCAAGAGTTACTGCAAACAGCCCGTCAGGAGCAAAGTATCCTTCAATTTCCGGTAAAGAGATATACTCAAAATTTTTATGGGAAAATGGAGTAACTGCCTGATAGCAATGCTCTACACTATTATCAATAATATAAAAACCGACTCCCTGATTCCCGACAACAGCGGCAATTTCAAGATCGGCAGTGGAAGGGGTAAGATTACCTGTAGGGTGATTATGTATAACAACATCTCCAAAAGATATCGCTATCATTATAGCGGCTACAGCATCTCTGCTCCCTCTGGCAAGAGGCTCAACATCAATAACAATACGGTTTTCATCTGTATGGCCAAGAAAAAAGACTTCATTACCATTGGCGGCAACAATTTCTTCCCGCATAAAAAGGATAGATTTTTCTGAAAAAAATCGGTTCATAAAAAAGAAGATACCTTTATTTCACACTTTGCTTCAAATAAAAAAAGGGAGATACTTTTGTATCCCCCCTTTTTCAGACTATCAGGCTTTTCCTTATTTTTTATGGCAGCCACCACATTGGGTTGGGCCTGCTTTTCTTTCTACATGGCAACCTTTACACAATTGATGAGCCATTTGCATATTAAATCCTTCGATTTTACCAGGAGCACCGGTATGGCACTTTTTGCAATCTCCGATCATTTGCTTGTGTTTTTCATGCGGAAAAGCAACATTTCCATTTCTTGCTGTGAAAACAATAATACCATCATCAGCAAAAGCAAAACTTGAACAGAACATTGTAAGAATAACTGCTGAAATAACTTTCTTCATGACTTTCTCCTTTGTTAACAATTAAAAATGTGATTTGAGTGATTATACAGAAATGGAGAGCGTTAGAAAAGTAAAAAGGTTACTTCTATTATACGTGGCCGCCATCGTTGATACAACAGCTATTTATTGCCTAATCCTACGATATATTATACTATTAGGCAATAGATGTAGCGTCATAATATACAACCTTTATTATCCATTAGCTCAGGTATTACCTCAGCACATAGAAATAGCAGCATAAATAAAATAGTTAAAACTGCATTGCCTAATTATACAAACGAAAAGAGGATTAGGCAATTTTTTACCCCTATAGCAAGCTGTTTCCATAGTAAAAACTTTTCCTGTTAGTTTCTGTCTCTGGAAGCGGTAATTATATAAACAGGATTTTGTGCTTCAAAAAGCTTATATTCAGTAGCACCTTTTGTCCTTGCTATGTTCACAGATGTTACATCAACTGCAAATCCGTGGTCTTCAAGAAACTCAACTGCCTTTATTAATGTGTCAAGAGTAACAGCATTTAATACTACAAGGCCATCAAGCTTTAACCGCTTATTTGCAATCTCTATAAGTTCTTCCAGCATGCCGCCTGAACCACCTATAAATATTCTGTCGGGATCAGGCAGATCATCTACAATCTTGGTTGCTTCTCCTTCAATTAGTTTCACATTCCTGGGGGAGAATTTTTTGAGATTATCCTTTATAAAACCTATATTTTGCGGGCTATGTTCAATGGCAAATATTTTTCCGGTTGATATTATATTTCCGGCCTCAATGGAAACTGACCCGCTGCCAGCGCCTATATCCCACATTACAATATCATTCTGAAGTTGCAATTTTGCGAGAGTTACAGCTCTTACTTCCCGCTTTGTTATAAGTTTTTTTACTGCTGAAAATTCTTCATCATCAATCCCCATAAGAGGATAACTTGCAATAGATGGTTCCCAAATTTTTATAAGAATCAATATATTAAGTTCTGAAGCTTTTACTTTTAGCAGCCCTTTTACATCGGTTTTGGAAAATTTCTCATTGGGAAGCCCCATATTTTCACATAACCACGCTTCATACCCATCTGCCCCTATTTTAACAAGCTCCTCAGCAATTCTTGCCGGAGTATTAACCGAATCAGTAAGAACCGCTATCTTTTCCGCCGCCACAATCCGATCTATTGCCTGCTGCAGCCCTCTTCCGTGGACTGAAACAAAAACTGCGTCATCCCATGGCTCCTTTATCCTGGCAAAAGCATACTGTACACTTGTAACATTCGGGAAGATCTCTATTCGCTCTTTTGGGAAATTTCTGAAAAGAAACCTAGCTACTCCAAAAAAGTTAGGATCGCCCGAACCCAATATTACTGTCCGCTTGTTGCTGTTTTTAAGATCCTCCAGAATAAAGGTCAGATCTTCCAGTTCCAGTTTTTTACCTGAAAAATCCGGAAAAATATCTAAATGGCGCTTATGCCCTATCAATACCTCTGCTTTGCCAATAACTTCAAGCGCCTTTTTCCCAAAACCTTCCCAACCCGTTATTCCAGCACCTACAAGATAAATTTTCTGCTGTGACATTTTTCCCCCTTCAGTCCAACTTACTAAATTCTTTTATTTATTTGATGCAAAAAGTACACAAAAATTTAAAAATAATTATATTTTTTAAAGCTCATTCATTACATTCAATAAATATTATTGCACATTAAGCCAAGCAGAACAAAAGATTTCATCTTTTTTTAGCCCTATTACAAATTAATATCAATAAGAGTTGGATTATATTTCAGACATGGAATAAATATTATTTACTGCTACATTATTAGAAACCCATAAGATAAGTTTGTTAAATTTCATTGAAACGAAAATACGTAAGGCTGTCTATTCCCTAAAGCAATTTTTGAGAATCTAGCAAATTAACCAGCAATAACTTATCTCACCTTTTGTGCAATATATAACAAAACTAAACCAGTCTTTTATATCCTATACTGATTAAAATAGTTTGTCAATACTTTAAAAAATTTGTTTTACCTAACCATGATAAGAGAATTTAGAGGGGGGAGGAAAAAATCCAAATATTTTATTTACCAAAAAAATTTCCCAAAATATGAATTTAATCATCACAGGTTTTTTTGAATTGCTTACTGGTGAGGTAATGACAATCGGTTAAATACCTATATCAACCGTTAAGGAGCTTTACAACTCTTTTACCATCTTCAAAATAATCAATAATATTCAGACAGGCATATTGCTGTTCAATATGAAACATTGAAGATAGCGGAGCAGCTATAGCATCAAGGAGAATTATTCTGTTTACTCCGCCATGGGCAACAATAAGCACTTCTTCGTCGACATGTTTATTAACTATCTCATTTACTGTGGGAATAACACGGTTTGCAAGATCAATAAGGTTTTCACCTTCAGGGACTCTGTAATTTACCAGATCTGCTTTTCTTGCCTCCCACTCTGCCGGATAGCGCTCCATAATCTCGCTCCAGGTCATTCTCTCCCAGACACCTATATTCAGCTCTTTAAGCTCATGCCTGAAAGTAGGAACCACTCCAAGATGCTCTGATAAAATCTTTGCTCCGACAACGCACCTCGTAAGGCTGCTTGAGTAGCATGCCTTTATATCCGCTCCTGCAAACCTGGGCTTAAGGTCGTGGTATTGCTGCACTCCATGCTCTGTCAGTGCTACATCAGCATAACCATTATACCTTGGCACTCCTGCCCCTTCTACCTCACCATGTCTTATAAGATACACTCTTGTTTTCTTAATCATTTTCCCCTCTGCCACAAATTAATCACAAAAATATTAACAGTTCTGCTTCCATATAGCTATAAGTGTCACCATGGTAGGCGTATATGCTACTCAGAAGAATCAACCCCAAGTATAGACTCAATCCTTTCCCATATAACACCACTCCCTTCTTTAGAAATAGCTGAAAAAAAGCAGAAATATGATTGGTCTATCCCTAACTCCCCTGCAATTAACTTCACCTGCTTTGCCCGTTCTGTTTTCGATAATTTATCACATTTGGTAAGCACAAGAAGGGCCGGAACCTCATATGAATTGAGCCAGCCCAGCATCTGAATGTCTTCAGCTCCCGGAATTCGGCGGATATCAAGTATAAGTACAACAGCTTTAAGATTAGGGCTTTTAGAAAGGTATGTTTCCATCATAGGCCCCCAATGCTGCTTAACAGCAAGTGGAACTTTTGCGAAACCGTATCCTGGAAGGTCCACTAAACTAAATGTTCCATTAACATCAAAAAAATTAATAAGCTGAGTCCGGCCAGGGGTAGAACTTGTCCTTACAAGATTTTTCCTGTTAACCAACACATTTATAAGAGAAGACTTCCCAACATTGGAACGCCCTGCAAAAGCTATTTCAGGGAGACCGCTTTCTGGATATTGTGAAGGCTTTGTGGCGCTTTTGATGAACGTAGCGCTTTTTACATGCATTGTATATCTCCTGAGGTAAAGCAAATCTTTTTATTCAATGGTAATCGACAAAATATGTTTTTCTTCAACTAACCGACTGATTCATTTTTTTACCTGTAAGCTGAAGTAATATCTGAGCTGAACTATATCCGACTGATTTGTTTTTGCAGCTTCGGGATGCCTGATTTTTTATTTCTCACAGAGACACAGAGACCACAGAGAAAGCCTTTTATTTCTTTTAACCGCAAGGTACGCAAAGGTTTCGCGAAGAGCGCTATTGTAATTGCGGCCTCCAAGCCGCAATCTCCTACGATAAGGGGATCCCGGGGCAAGCCCGGAATGACATCTTTTTTTGCGCCCTTTGCGTGCCCCTTGCGTTCTTTGCGGTTTATGTTTTTGTTTCTCTTTAGCT
>WQYY01000076.1 GCA_009780995.1 Desulfuromonadales bacterium | reverse complement strand
ATTCTGCGCCGCGGTGTCAACTCTTTTCCAGTGCGTCTTTCGGGCATACAGGATACTCAGGCACATCTATCTGGATCGATCCTGAAGAAAATATTTTTGTAATCCTGCTTACCACAAGGCTTGACTATACTCATGTAGGAGCATTTAACAAACTGAGAAATGATCTGTCAACTCTGACTGCAAGGGCGTTTTGTAAGGATGTGTCTTTAGATGAACTGATGACAAAATGACTTCGGCTTTGGGTTCATAGAGTGTGGAGTGTGAAGAGTGGAGTGTGGAATTAAACTCCACTCTTCACACTCCACACTCCACACTATTTCAGACATGGCCAAAAGCCGAAGTCAAAACTCACGTAGCTAGGTTCTTGACATTCTTTATAAAACTTCTCACTTTCTCTATATCTTTTCTTCCCGGAGCAGACTCCACACCACTCGAAACATCAACAGCATAAGGCTTTACTGCTTTTATAGCCTCTGCAACATTTTCAGGAGTTAGTCCGCCTGCAAGAATAACAGGATAATCTTTAGTAGCCTGTGCAGCAAGGCTCCAATTAAATTTCTCACCGGTTCCGCCATATTCGCCTTCTACACAGGCATCCAGAAGATAGCCGGCAATATTATAACGAGCTATATTTTTAAAAGATGAATCATCCTTCACTCTGAAAGCCTTTATTACACGCCGATTAACCTCCATACAATCATCAGGGGTCTCATCACCATGAAGCTGCACAATATCAAGACCGCAGAAATCGGCTGTCCAGTTTATCTTTTCGGGTTCCTCATTTACAAAAAGCCCTACAGTCTGAATAAATGGCGGCAACTCCCGAATTATTGAAGCAGCCTTTATTGGCAAAATATAGCGAGAAGATTTTTCATAAAAAACAAAACCAAGGGCATCTGCTTCTGCTTTTGCCGCTTCAATAGCATCTTCAACAGTTGTTATACCGCATATCTTAACTTTAACCATAAACCACCTAAGCTTTTCGGAATGCCTAGTGGGCATTCCCTGCGTCAAACAAAATACGAGATCTCGTAGGGGCAACCATTGGCCGTCCGTGTTGTCAGGCGGGCGAACACAGTTCGCCCCTACATGTTTTGCGTTTTATTTTCGCGTTTTTCGTGGTTGAAGGCTTTAACTCCACACTCCACTCTTCACACTCCACACTAAAAAAGCTGAAGCCATATAGATCAGAGAGAAACCTTAGGCAGTCTTGCCAGCGACTCCCTAATCGCCTCTTCCGGATACTCATAATCCTCCAGCATACCGGCAAAATAAGCATCATATGCAGCCATATCCAGATGGCCATGACCGGAGAGGTTAAAAAGGATAACTTTCTCCTTCCCCTCTTCTTTTGCCATAAGAGCTTCATCAATAGCACCCCTTATAGCATGGGAAGACTCCGGAGCGGGTATAATCCCCTCTGTTCGTGCAAACTGCACAGCAGCCTCAAAACTTGCCATTTGCAGTACTGATCTTGCTTCCACAACACCTTCATGAACAAGCTGAGATACTAAAGGAGAAGCTCCATGGTATCTCAGGCCTCCAGCATGGATTCCGGGTGGCATAAAATCATGTCCAAGTGTGTACATCTTACTAATAAGGGCCATTTTGGCCGTATCTCCGTAATCAAAATCATAAACCCCTTTTGTAAGAGTAGGACAGCTCGTTGGTTCCACAGCAAGGATACGAATATTCTTACCCGCTATCTTATCAGCCACAAAAGGGAATCCCATACCTGCGAAATTCGAACCTCCGCCATGACATGCAATAACAACATCTGGATAATCCCCTGCAATAGCCATTTGCTCCTTTGCCTCAAGACCTATAACAGTCTGATGAAGACACACATGATTAAGAACGCTGCCGAGAGCATAACAGGTATCCTCCCTGCCTATAGCATCTTCCACAGCCTCACTTATGGCAATCCCAAGAGAACCGTTACTATCAGGGTCTTTAGCAAGAATAGAACGCCCGGCCTCTGTTCTATTTGAAGGAGAAGCGATTACATCGCCACCCCATAGCTGCATCATACTCTTCCTGTATGGCTTTTGAGTGAAGGAGACCTTAACCATATATATAGTACATTCAAGGCCGAACATCTGGCAGGCAAAAGCAAGAGATGCCCCCCACTGCCCTGCTCCTGTCTCAGTAGCCAACCTTTTAGTTCCGGCTATTTTATTGAAATATGCCTGGGGAATAGCTGAATTAGGCTTATGAGACCCTGCCGGAGATACACCTTCGTATTTATAGTAAATCTTCGCGGGAGTCCCAAGAAGCTTTTCCAGACGTTCCGCACGAAACATTGGAGATGGTCGCCATAGCTTATAGACATTACGGACTTCATCAGGAATATCAATCCAGCGGTTTGGGGAAACCTCCTGTTCAATAATCGGCATAGGAAAAATAGGAAGCAGATCTTCCGGCGTTACAGGCTTAAGTGTTCCCGGATGAATCACAGGCGCGAGTTTACCAGGCATATCAGGTATTATATTGTACCACTGCTTGGGTATCCTACTCTCATCAAGCAGAATTTTTGTCTTCACTTGTTACCTCCTTTTTAACAGTGTGGAGTGTGAAGAGTGAAGTGTGGAGTTAAGCCCCTACACGTCAACGCTTCAAACTACCCTGCTCAAAATCCTGTGTTATTAAGTATATTAAAAACCTGCAAAGCCGTATATATCCTGAGCTTATAGGTTTTTGGGTTAACTCCACTCTCCACACTCCAAACTAGATTTTTTAAGCCAAAAGCCGAAGTCATATCGAAAGCAGCTCTCCCAACCTAACCGCAATATCATCATCACGCATCAGCGCCTCTCCAATAAGAAACGCCCTTGCTCCGGCATCTTGCAGCCGCCTAATATCAGCAGCCGTATTAATACCGCTTTCCGCAACAATAAGGCGATCAGCGGGTACCATTTGCGCCAACTCTTCTGTTACGGCAAGATCAGTCACAAAAGTCCGAAGATTCCTGTTATTTATCCCTATGAGGCTACAATCTGTAGAGAGGGCAATTTCCATCTCTTTATGGTCATGAACCTCCAAAAGAACGTCCAGTTGCAGTTCTTTGGCAAACCCAGCAAAGTCCGCTAATTGCGAAGGTTCCAGCATAGCAGCAATAAGGAGAATCGCATCTGAGCCTGAAACGTAAGACTCATAAATCTGATACTGATCCATAATAAAATCTTTGCGCAGAATGGGAAGCCCCACCTGTTCCTTTATAAGAGAGATAAATCTGAGATGTCCCATAAAAAATTTCTGCTCAGTAAGAACAGAAAGACATGTTGCCCCGCTTTTTTCATACTCCGCAGCAATTTCTACCGGATCAAAATCCTCTCGTATAACCCCTTTACTGGGCGAACCTTTCTTGACCTCCGCAATTATAGCTCTCCAACCCGATTCAGCAGCATTCCTCAGAGCGGCCTCAAATCCCCTTGGTTTATCTTCTCTGTCCGAAAGCTTTGATTTCAGGGTGGTAAGAGGCATTGCAGAACTGGATTCGGCAAGTTCTTCTTTCTTATACTCAATAATCTGTCTCAAAATATCAGGCGTGTTCATTCAATATCCCCCTTCGTCATAACAATCAGCCTGTTAAGGGCCTCAAGAGCCCTGCCTGAATCTATAGCGATCGCCGCAAGAGTAACGCCATCCTGTAAAGTCTTTGCCTTACCAGCCGCGACAAGCCCAAAAGCAGCATTTATAAGGACAATATCCCGACGGGGACCTGTTTCACCTTCAAGAATCTTTTTTACAATATCCGCATTCTCCTGGGCATTACCACCACGGAGCTCTTCCTTCTGACACATCTCAAAGCCAAGCTCTTCAGGAGAAAAAGTCCTTACAGTCACACCATCTCCAGTAATCTCTGCAATCTTTGAAGCAGATGTAAGGGTAACCTCGTCCATACCATCTTCACCACAAACAACAAATCCATGTTTGCAGCCAAGCTGGAAAAGAACGTCTGCCATCCTCTCCACAAGCCCTTTATCATAAACTCCCATAACCTGACGATCTGCAGCAGCAGGATTAACGAGAGGGCCGAGGATATTAAATATAGTACGTATTCCTATTTCCCGACGGGGGCCTATAGCGTACTTCATAGAGCCGTGAAGTGCGGGAGAAAAAAGAAAGCCGATTCCTATCTCCTCAATACAACGTTCAATAACTTCTGGAGTAACGTCAAGATTGACACCAAGCTTCTCAAGAACATCTGCACTGCCACACATAGAGGAAACAGATCGGTTACCATGCTTAGCCACCTTAACACCACAGGCGGAAACAACAAAAGCCACTGTTGTAGAGACGTTGAAACTGTTTGTACCATCCCCTCCGGTACCTACAACATCAAGAATCGTTTCCGCATCAATATTTATATCGTCCCTGTCAATATCAAGGACGCCTTTACCCACACGGATAGGCGTAACACGGTCGCGCATAACCCTGGCAGCTCCGGTAATTTCCTCAACAGTCTCACCTTTCATACGAAGAGCGGTAATAAAAGCCCCGATCTGCGCAGGTGTGGCTCCACCAGACATAATCTGGTCCATAACCTCTATCATTTCCCCTTCAGAAAGATTCACACCTTCAACAACCTTTGCAATTGCCCGCTTTATTATGTCAAAACCTATCATCTTAAAACCCTTTAACTGTAAAAAATTGCATAATTTTAAATAAATAACACGTCACTACCTTTATAAGCAAATGTTTTCATGGCTTCGGTTTTTAGCCATATGCCGCACTGCTGAAGCCTGCACTGAGCAAAGAGAATGTGTCACACCACGCTCAATGTCTGTAGGGGCGCACAGTGTGCGCCCGACAACACAGGCGATCAATGATCGCCCCTACATTGCCCATAGGGCATTCATATCAATAGAAATATTGTACATAACCAACATATAGCCCATAGGGCTTTAACAATTAATATCCTACGGACAAAAAAATTTATATATTTCTCTTTCTATTGATATATAACGCCTATGGCGTATCCCTACTACCGTACTAACGACCAAAAACCAAAGTCACCCTTGCATTTATTAATAATAATGATTAAGTTTTATTCCATATATTTCCCTAACAACAAAGGAGACAGTTTCAAGATGAAAACAACAAAACAGTTTCAAACCGAAGTCCAAAAACTTCTGGATCTCGTAATCCACTCTCTCTACTCAAACAAAGAGATATTCTTAAGAGAGCTTATCTCAAACGCATCAGATGCCATAGACAAAATCCGTTTTGAATCAAACTCTAACGAAGCCCTTCTCGAAGGGAACAGCGAATGGAAAATAAAACTTATTCCTGATAAAACCGCCGGGACATTGACAATAACAGATAACGGCATAGGAATGAACATAGCTGAAGTAGAAGAAAACATAGGAACAATAGCAAATTCAGGGACGAAAGCATTTATGGAGGCTCTGCAGGAAGCTAAAGACACAAACAGCCCCGAACTTATCGGACAGTTCGGCGTTGGTTTCTACGCATCATTCATGGTTGCGGACAAAGTAATACTTACAACAAGAAAAGCAGGCGATCCTAAAGCCGGTTGCAGATGGGAATCCACAGGTGACGGCACATATACTATAGAAGAATGTGAAAAAGAAAAACGTGGCACAGAAATAGTCCTCTATCTCAAAGAAGAGATGAAAGAATATCTTGATGAATGGACAATTCGTTCAATTGTGAAAAAATACTCCGACTATGTCCAGTATCCAATAACAATGGATATAACAAGGAAAGAGCCTGTAAAAGGGGCTGACGGTAAAGTAATTGAAGGTGGCGGAGATATAGAAAAAACCACGGAAGAAACTCTCAATTCCATGAAAGCCATCTGGGCACGGCCAAAAAGCGAAGTTACAGAGGAAGAATATGATGAATTCTATAAACATATCTCCCATGACTTTGAAAAGCCATTCCGTACAATTCACTACTCTGTAGAAGGCGTAAGCGAATTTAAAGCTCTGCTATATATCCCAAGTCACAAACCATTTGATATATTTATGCCTAATAAAAGGCGCGGAGTGCATCTGTATGTAAAGCGGGTATTTATAACAGATAACTGTGAAGCGCTGCTCCCTGACTACCTCCGCTTTGTAACGGGAGTAGTAGACTCCAGCGATCTCCCTCTTAACGTCTCCCGTGAAATATTACAGGAAGATGTGCAGATAAGGAGGATAGAGAAAAACCTTGTCGGAAAAATCCTCTCCACACTGGCAGAGATAAAAGAAAAAGAGCCTGAAGAGTATCTGAAATTTTATAAAGAGTTCGGCCCTGTACTTAAAGAAGGGCTCCATTTCGATTATGCAAATAAAGAAAAGCTTCAGGAGCTTGTTCTCTTTGAAAGCAGTAAAACAGAAGAAGGAAAGCCAATATCCCTTAAAGAATATGTAGGCCGTATGCCTGAAGCGCAAAAAGAGATCTATTACATAACAGGGGACAGTAGAGAGATGGTAACAAACTCTCCATTGCTGGAAGCCTTTAACTCAAAAGGTTATGAAGTTCTCTTCCTTACGGATGCGGTAGACGAATGGGTAGTACAGTCCCTTACAGAATATGACGGGAAAACACTCAAAGCTGTTGACCGCGGAGATATAGAGCTGGATAATGAAGAAGAAAAAAAGGAAAAAGAAAAGACGAAGAAAAAATCGGAGAAAGAGTACAAAGACCTTCTGGAATTTATAAAAGAAAAGCTCTCCGCAAATATAAAAGATGTACGTTTTTCAAACCGCCTTACAGACAGCGCTTGCTGCCTTGTAGCAGATGAGCATGGTATGAATGCCAATCTTGAACGGATTATGAAGGCCATGAACCAGAACGTACCTGAAACAAAGCGTGTTTTGGAGCTTAACCCGAGTCACCCTATAATGCAGGTACTTGGAGATATGTATAAAGCAGATAAAAGCAACCCCAGACTCACAGATTACTGCGAACTTCTACTGGATCAGGCTCTTCTTACAGAAGGCTCGCCAATAAAAGATCCGCTGAAATTTACTAAGCTGGTTTCCGAGCTGATGGTAAAAGCAAAGTAACTTTACGGCTTCAGCTTTTTGCACCCAACTGCGTTGCTTTCGTCACATCTCGCTCGACACCTGTAGGGGCAACCGTCCCCGGTCGCCCGATAACCGGGCGGCAGATTGCCGCCCCTACGGTCGCTTCGCGGCATGCTTCCTGCCCGCCTTGTTGGAGTATAAAAATCGAAAGCTTTTATTTGACTTTGGCTTCTGGTCACTAAATATGCGAAAACCTGTAAAGTTAGATCTAGTCTGAGTTCATAGGCTTTTGCCAAAATGGAGTGTGGCACTAAAAGCATGATAGTTGGGTAATAAAGGCGTCGGAAACGGCGTTTTTTTCTTTTTTATCTGTTTACAATAAAATGCAAATTAATGTATCATTAATCATAATATAAAATTTCCAGTGCATTTTAAGGAGAACAAAGATGAAAAGCCCTAAAAAAACCGGTAGTAAAGCAGCAACTGCCGCTTCGAAAACTCCTGCAAAGAAGACTCCGAGCAAAACCTCAAAAACAGCCGCTGCCAAGGGAATAGCTCAAAAAAGCACCCCTAAAAAACAAGCTGCTAAGCCTGTTGCCGCTTCTAAAGCTCCTGCAAAGAAAGTTGCAAGCAAAACCACAAAAACTGCTACTGCTAAGGCAATAGCCCAAAAAAGCGCCCCTAAAAAACAAGCTGCTAAACCTGCTGCTGCTTCGAAAACTACTGTAAAAAAAGCTGCAAGCAAAACCACAAAAACTGCTGCTGCTAAGGCGATAGCCCAAAAAAGCGCTCCTAAAAAACAAACTGCTAAACCTGCTACTGCTTCTAAAGCTCCTGCAAAAAAAGTTGCAAGCAAAACCGCAAAAACAGCTGCTGCTAAAGCGATATCACAAAAAAGTGCTCCTAAAAAACAAACTTCTAAACCTAAAGCAACCGCTGCTTCTAAAGCTCCTGCAAAAAAAGCTGCAAGCAAAACTTCAAAAACAGCTGCTAAGAAGAAAAAATAATTTCTCCGCTCATCCTTGTTTCTTAACGAGGACAAAATGTAGCGTTAAAAAAGCCATTCCATTTGCCCCTCGTTAGGAAACGAGGGGCAGTAGTGTTTCTTCTGTATTTATTGCCTATTTCTCTTTATTTAATATAATCAGGTAATGCTATTTTAGCCATTTTTTATACACAGCTATTCCTATCAGCTGCCGTAATACCTCAGCTCATAAAAATAACCACTATATATTTTAATAACTGTATTATTGCCTATTACGCTATAAATAATAGAATTAGGCAAGAAACGGTGGGACACTAAAGACGGCGTTACCTAACCTTGTCTGGATTACTTCGTCGCATGCACTCCTCGTAAAGGCGTAGAAAAACATCTCCACACCACTCTTCACACTCCACACTATTTTAGATATAACCAAAAGCCGAAATCACACTCAATCAAGTTTCTCCATCACTCGTTTGTCCCACCTGTGTCATGTCAATGCCGCGCCGTTCGGGACCGAACAGGATCAGCACTGCTATCACCACTGCGACTACGCCAACCACAACCGCCATAACTGTACCGTAATTATTGCCGTGCGCCTCTGCCCACTTAGTTTGCAACGGACCATTATAGGCAGCAAACAGGTTACCCAACTGATAAACCAGGCCAGGGAAGGTCGCACGAATCGCGTCTGGTGAGATTTCGTTCAGATGCACCGGGATAACGCCCCACGCTCCCTGCCCTGAAACTTGTATCAAAAAAGCACCAACCGCCAGTAGTAATGGCGTACTCGTAAACGCCCAGAGCGGCAGTACCGGCAATGTAATAAGCGCAGCAATGCAAATGGCATAACGGCGGCCAATATGCTCAGAAAGTTTTCCAAAAGACAGTCCACCAACGATAGCACCGATATTGGCAACTATCGTTATCAAAGAAACCATATGGTCATCTAACTGGTGCTGCACGCGCAGGAAAGTGGGGTATATATCCATGCTGCCGTGTGAGAAAAAGTTGAAGCAGGTCATTAGCACAATTGCATAAATCGAAAGTTTCCAGTTATGCCGAAGTGTAGTCAGCAGGCTTGGCCGCTTCTGCACTCTTTCTTCCAT
>WQYY01000075.1 GCA_009780995.1 Desulfuromonadales bacterium | reverse complement strand
ATTAGCGTCCATGTACAGGAACCCGCCAAGGCCTGTAGCTGTGTTGCCGGAGTTTGTGGCACTTTGTGTGGCAAAGAGATCTATGGTGCTGCTTGCCCCTGCGTAGATTGCTCCGCCGTTTACAGCTGCTGTGTTGCCGGCGAAGACTGCGTCGGTGGCTGTTAAGATCCCTGCGGGACTGATGTAAATAGCGCCACCATCGTTACCGGCAATGTTACCTGTGAAGCTGGCAACAGAGCCGATTGTAACATCACCGGTACTCCAAATTGCGCCGCCATTGCCGACGTCAGCGGTATTACCGGTGAAACTAATATTACCAGAACCTGCATCAAGAATAACGTTACCGTTATTGGCGCCAAGGGCCCCACCGTTACCGTGAACAGCCTCGTTACTGTCAAAGGTCATCGTATCTGCAACGTTGGCGGAAATTGTGAGGGCACCGCCATTCGCGCAAATCGCTCCGCCGCCGCCTCCGCACTGCGTTCCTGCAACTGTGTATGCTCCTGTAGTGTCGGTACCAGAGGTGTTGTTGCTGAAATCAATGCTTCCATAATTACCGTTAATAGTAACTGAACCGCTTGTAGCAACAAATGCGCCGCCATCTCCGACTGAAGAATTGCCGGTAACAGTCATCGTGTCGTTGACCGTAGCGTCTATAGTAAGGCCAGTGGCAACGCGAAACGCACCGCCACGTCCATTACGGCTGGCATTATTGGTAATAGCAATGCCACCATAGGTGCCGCCAATGTTGATTAAACTATCAGTATAAATCGCGCCGCCAGCATTACCTCCATTGCCGGTAAATGTCATAGTACCGCCGACAGTAGTTGCAGGGTCTATTATAACCCCCTGGCTGGCCCAGAATGCGCCGTTGCTCCCCTCAATGTCGTTTGAGACTGTGAAATCTCCGGCAACGTCAGTGTTAATATCAATAGCCCCGCTAGTGTAAAATGCACCGCCGTTGTAGCTGGTAGTGCCTGGGCTGTTATTGTTATTAGTTATAGAGATACCGCTGTATGAACCGTCTATAACGATGCCACCGGTACCTACAGAGCCGGCTGAAGAGTAAACAGCACCGCCAGCGCCAATGGAAGTATTATTGGCAATAGTAAGGGCGCCATCCTCAGATGAGCCGTTGAACGTAACTATTCCAGTACTAAAGATACCGCCACCGTTTGCACCAGCCGTCAATGTCTTGTTGTTTGACAATGTGATCGCGCTACCTGTAATAGTAACCGGCCCGCTTGTATAAATAGCACCGCCGCTTAAATTTGCACTGTTACCGGCAGTGTTGCCTAATGCATCAACGCCGATGGATACCGTGCCTGGCGCAGTTGCGTTGCCAATCGTAACTCCCCCTGCTCCATAACTATACACCGCACCACCATAACCAGTAGCAGTATTATTAGTTAGCGACACATTGCCACCAGTAGTCACCAGATTCACAGCGCCGGCAGCTGCATTAATCGCGCCACCGTTGCCACCATTAGCGGCGTTGTTGTCCATGCTAACATCATTGTTGACTGTAACATCGCCTACCACGACGTAAATAGCCCCGCCACCGCCCTGAAGTGCTGAGTTGTCGTTTGCGGTCAGGCTCCCTGTAACAACGACACCGCCAGTTTGCACATAGATCGTGCCGCCAACACCGGCTGCGGTATTACCATCGGCAGTTAAATCACCGTTGACCGTCACGGCTCCTTCAGAGAAAATGCCGCCGCCATTGCCTGCCAGCGTACTATTGCTCGACAACGTCACTGAAGGAGCAGTTAACGTTGTTGCACCGGTTGAGTAGATCGCTCCGGCACCGGCACTGATCCCATTGCCACCTGTCGCAATATTGTCCGACAGCGTAATTGTAGTACCTATCAAGCTGACCGAAGTCCCTTCCGAAGTGAGCGCTCCGCCCACATAGCCATAGCCCACCTGAGTCGTCCCGTCAGCCTCGAAACCCGCTTTGTTACCCATGATCGAAATTGCACCAGGTGTACCTGCATTGCCAATCGTAATGTTACCACTGGCAAAGACTGCCCCGCCGTGAGAGGAAGAAATATTGTTCTCCAATGTCACACTACCGCTCGCCGTAGCGATGGCAACATTACCACTTGGAGCATCAATCGCGCCGCCAGTGCCAGAACCTGCGATATTACCAATCATACTGGCACCACCGGTAACCGTAACATCACCGCTCCCTGCAACGATGGCACCGCCACCACCTTGGAGCGCCGTATTGTTATTTGCAGTAAGATCCCCTGTAACCGTTACCGCACCACCGGCATAAATCCCACCACCGCTATTAGCAGCAGTGCTATTGCCAGACATAGTAACCTCACCCGTCAGATTAACTGGACCCTGCGAAAAAATCGCACCGCCACCACCGACCCCTCCATAGCCTGTCGTACTATTACCTGACAGCGTAATCGTAGTGCCAGTCAAGCTGACTCCGTTGGTTGCCGCAATAGCACCGCCAACCGCAGGACCAAGAGTAGTAACCCCGCTTGCGTCATAACCTGCCGTATTGCCGGTAAATGTGATCGTATTGGGTACTGACGCAGCACTGCCAATTACCAAGCTCCCCGCACCTACGTAAATAGCCCCGCCATGCTCCACTAAAGCCATATTGTTCAAGAACGACAGATTACTGCCTGCCGTCGGTGAGATCGTGAGGTCACCACTAGTTTGATTAATAGCTCCCCCCGTCAATGCTGCTTGTCCACCGGTTACAATTACATCGGAGAGATTAAGAGTGGTCGCCCCGCTTACGCTGAATTGTCCAGTGCCATTGTTCAGATTGATAGTGCTGCCGCCAGATGCACCATTGATGGTCAAGCCTGATGGAATTGTAAGATTGGAGGAAAGAGTAGCACTGCCCTGCAGATTCCAAATATCAGTGGCCCCCACTGGGGCAAGAGTGCTCAATTCCGTACCAGCAGGAACTGTGTAGACGGTGCAGAAAGCTGAACCAGCATTAATCAACATAGTAATACCAAAAGCCAAAGCTAAGCCCACAATACGTGATTTTTGTCTTCCTACCTTAGATGCCTTAGTAATTTCAGCTACAGGCACCCAGGCCTGACCAGCTTCGTTCCAGATCGTTGTGAATATTTTGTTCATGGGTTCCCCCTATTTATATCTCTCTTTAGTTACTCAACTGATTCAATTTTTAGCCTATCCGCTTAGGTAATACCTGAGTTCAGCTCATTTCAACTAATTTGTCACCGCAAGGCACGCAAAGGTTTCGCAAAGAGCGCTATTTTAAAACCATTAAAAATTCTTTTTTTTGTGTCCTTTGCATGACTTTTGTGTTCTTCGCAGTTTATGTTCTTTTCTAGGTTATTGTTTGTTGTTACGGGACACCAGGTGTGCGTCACCGTTACTACTCATTGGTAACATTCCCATCTTTTACCAGTACATGGACTGCCTCCCCCTGGCTTCCAAACGGTTTTAAGGCAACTCCATTTTCTTCCCCTTCTACAGCAGCGGCATTATCAAGTTCCAGGTCAAAACCCTCCGATCCTTTCCAGGTCACTGTTTCACCTGTTTTCAAATTATATTCTTGAGGTTCAGCGTCATCTACACCAACTTGGATTGTGCTGTCCTGTAGCGCTTTAAGTTTTAGGACAGCGCTTTTATCTTTTCCCGTTGTATCATTGCCTGTGGAGTCAAAGATGGTTGAAGCAGAACTCCCCTTGCTATCTTTATCAGGAGTTTCCTCCACTTTTTTAACAGTTGTTGAAACAGGTGTTTGGACAGGCGCTTGAACAGGTTTTTGGCTGGAACTGATCGGTTTAAAAGCCGGCATGACAGGAACAGGAGTAGGGGCAGGGGCAGGAGGTGGTGCTACACTTTTTTTCCCACCGCTGAGAGCAGCTATTAATATAATTAGGAGAAGAATGAACAGAGGAATGAGCCATTTTGTGGCAATTTTGAAGTTAGGCCTGTTGCCCAGAGATTTCGTGAAGTTTATGCTTTTATGTTCATCTATTGCTTCATGATTATTCTCTTCAACCCTGTACCTTGTCCCCATACGTTTAAGGACTTCATCTTCCGGCAAGCCTAAAAAAGCCGCATATTGGCGGATAAATCCTCTTGCGTAAGCCTGTTGCGGGAGGAGCTTATTAAAAGTATCCTCTTCAATAGCTATAATATACGCTTTACCAATACGGGTAATTCTGGCAACATCATCTACAGTTTTACCCTGTTCTTCTCTGGTAGATTTAAACCATTGACCTAAACTTTCAATCCCTTCTGCCTCATTCTCATGCTCAAACACAATATTACTCCCATCATTTCAGAGCATCTAATTTTTCACGAGATATCTGTCCTAAATCAGAGTCCGGTAGAATTCTTATTACTTCTTTGAATTCAGCCGCTGCCCCTTTTTTATCCCCATTTTTCAAAAGTTCTAACGCAAGGTTATAATGAGCCTGAGCATAATCAGAAGATAGCTCTATAGCCTTTCTGTATTCATCAATTGCAAGATCCGGTTTATTAATGGTTGTATAAACATTACCCAAATAAAAACGGACTCTTGGATCCATTGGATATGTGTCAAGCATGGGACGAAGAATATCTAAAGCTTTATCCGAATCCCCTTTTCCAAGCCAGGCAAGGGATAAATTAATGTTAGCAATAAGCTGATCAGGATAGAGTAAATCTGATGTCACAATTTTCAGTTGCTTTATCGCATCATCCCATCTTTTCATCCCAAGATATGTTACAGCAAGATTATTCCTCGCTTCAGAGTAATCCGGTTTTAGTGATATGGCCTTGAGATACTTCTGTTCAGCCAAGTCAAAGCGGTTTTTACGGAAATACGCTATCCCAAAATAATTGGCTAGTTCAGCATTATCCCCCTCCAGCTTTTCTGCAGCTAAAAATTCTGTAAGCGCACCTGTGGGATTGTCCTCTTGCAAATAGGCCAATCCCATTTGAAAGTGATAAGCTTCCTGTTTTTTGGGAGAGGCTGTAGTTGCACATGATGCCAGTAATAGCATCAAAACCGGCAGCCAGATATAATGTTTAAATCCTTTTGGCATTATTTCACCATATTCACTAACAAATCTGTAATTAAACGCTAACAAAAATAGTATGAGCTGTCAATCCAGTGCAAACAAAGGACTCAAAGTTCATCAAAATGTGTCATTGCCTTAAACTTTTGATAACGCTCTTCAATTTCGTGATATTCAAGAGTTTTAAGTCTATTTAGGCTGAAATCTTCCACATTAAAAGAAGCCATAACACTGCCAAATACAACGGCCTGCCGTATACTATGATCTGAAAGGTTACCGGTATTTGCAAGATACCCCATAAAGCCCCCTGCAAATGTATCACCTGCACCTGTAGGATCAAAAACATTCTCAAGAAGGTAAGCGGGAGTAGCAAATATTCCTGAAGAAGAAAAATATAATACCCCATACTCTCCACGTTTCACAATCAGGCTTTTCGCCCCAATATTTAGTATGGCAGCAGCAGCTTTAACCAGGTTCACCTCTCCAGCCAATTGACGGGCTTCACCTTCATTGATTATAAGAAAATCTACTTTTGATATGACTTTTTTAACGACGTCCAATTTTGATGAAATCCAGTAGTTCATTGTATCGCACGCAACTATTTTTGGGTTTTTCACCTGGTCAAGAACCTCAAGCTGCAAGTCAGGATCAATATTGGCAAGTATAATATACTCTGAATCCACATATTCCGCTGGAATAACAGGACGAAATGACTGGAATACGTTAAGATCCGTTTTAATTGTTTCTGCCTCATTCAGATCAAAGCCATAACGTCCTTTCCACTGAAAGGTTTTTCCTTTCCCGATAGATAGCCCCTTTAAATCTATATTTCTTGATTTTAGAAATTCAAGGTGCTCTTCGGGAAAGTCCTCACCAACAACGGCTACAAGGTTTACATTGGTGAAAAAACTGGCTGCTGTGGAAAAATATGTGGCTGACCCGCCTAATACGTTATTTCCTATACCGAAAGGGGTTTGAACGGAGTCTATGGCGACTGAACCTACAACGAGAATACTCATTATATTTATCTCTCTTTTTAGTTACCGACTGATTCAATTTTTAGCCTATCAGCTCAGGTAATATCTGAGCTCAGCTCTTTCCGACTGATTCAATTTTTACCGCTAAGGACGCAAAGTTTTTGCGGCCTCCGAGCCGCAATCCCCTGCTCTTGGAAGATTGCGGATCAAGCCCGCAATGACCTGCTTTTTTTGTGTCCTTTGCGTCCTCCTTGCGTTCTTTGCGGTTAAATTAAATGTTTTGTTTTTTATCTCTCTAAAACCTCTGTGCCTATGTGAGGTATGTTTTTCGTGTTTTTCGCGTCTTTCACAGTTATTGTTTGTTGTTGAGGGCGCGATAAATCGCGCCCCTACGGGTTTAACTCCACACTCCACTCTTCACACTCCACACTATTTACAATACAGCCAAAATCCGAAGTCATGCATCATCATCAAGAGACAATTCTTTAATCGCCATCTCTCTAAGTTTAAACTTCTGTATCTTCCCGCTGGCAGTCATCGGATAACTATCAACAAATTTCACATATTTAGGAACTTTATAATTGGCAATTTTCCCACGGCAAAAATTTCTTATATCATCTTCTGTCATAGAGACACCTTTTTTAAGTATCACAGCAGCCATAACCTGCTCTCCATACTTTCTATCAGGTACGCCGTAAACCTGAACGTCAGAAATACCTAGGTGAGTGTAGAGAAACTCTTCTATCTCTTTTGGATAAATATTCTCACCACCCCTTATTATCATCTGCTTTATTCTTCCTGTAATTTTGCAGTATCCATTATCATCCATAACCGCAAGATCGCCTGTGTGGAGCCAATTTTCAGCATCAATAACCTTTGCCGTCTCTTCAGGCATCTTGTAATACCCTTTCATAACCATATAGCCACGGGCGCACAACTCTCCCTGCTTACCGGGTGGCAGAGTTTCTCCGGTTTCAACATCTACAATCTTCACTTCAGCCCCTGGCAAAGCACGGCCTACCGTTGCAACCCGCAGCTCAAGAGAGTCTTCTGTTCTGGTTTGAGTAATCCCTGGAGATGACTCTGTTTGCCCATAAACGCTAGTAATTTCAGTTAAATGCATGTCCCTGACAACCCTTTTCATAACTTCAATAGGGCATACAGAGCCGGCCATTATCCCGGTCCTTAAAGTAGAAAGGTCAAATTTCTTGAAATCAGGGTGCTCCAATTCAGCAATAAACATAGTAGGGACGCCATGTAGCGCTGTGCATTTTTCTTTTTCTACTGTTTGCAGCACTTGCAAAGGATCAAACTGCTCTATAGGAATCATTGCAGTTCCGTGAGTAACGCTTGCCATAACAGCAAGAACGCTGCCAAAACAGTGAAAGAAAGGCACCGGAATACAGAGACGGTCATTTTCAGTGAACTTCATGCACTCACCAATGTAATAACCGTTATTTACAACGTTGTAATGGGAGAGCATAACGCCCTTCGGAAAACCGGTAGTTCCTGAGGTATACTGCATATTGATTGTATCATGGACAGCAAGGGTGCTTTCAATTTCTTGAAGCTCTGAATCGTCAACCCACTCTCCAAGCTCTGCTATACTTTCAAAATTCAACATTCCTTTTGGTGTTTTGTCACCTATAAACACCAAAGTCTTAAGAAATGGGAATTCTTTATTATTTAATTTGCCAGGCTCGGAAGTTTTAACTTCAGGAATAACTTCAGCAAGAGTCTCAGGATAATCGGTATCCCTGTATCCCTGTACCATAAATAGTGCTACAGAATCAGACTGTTTCAGAATATATTCCAGCTCTGCCGATTTATAAGCAGTATTTACTGTTACGAGGATTGCTCCTATCTTGGCAGAGGCAAACTGAAGAATAACCCACTCCGGCACGTTATATGCCCAGATTGCAACATTATCCCCCTTTTTTATACCGATTTTAAGGAGCCCTTTTGCAACCTGTCTGCATATATTGTTAAATTTCTGCCAACTGTAACGGATATTTCTTTCAGGATAAACAAGGGCGTCTCTCTCAGGATATTTTTCTGCTATATGGTCAAGAAGTCCGCCAAAAGTGAATTCCAGGTTCCCTGCCATTTTTCTGCTCCCCCTACTAAAACCATTTGAACTAATTTCAAATTTCTATTTTTTTGATATAGATGCAGGAGACCAGGGGAAGTCTCTTACGTGATCCCCAAGTTCTTCCTTTTTGTAGTTGTTTATTCTACGCAAAGCTAAGATGAAAACAAGGACAAATGGCAGGAAAACAATGAAAAAACTGGAAATTGCAATTGTCATCTCACCAATTAGCAGAGCTACTGTCAGATTAAATGCAATTACCGAAAGATAAAGAACCACACCTAAAAGTTGGCTTAGAGGAAAAGTTGTAACACCTGCGGGACGATTACCATTTTTAGGTAAGCGTATGGCAAGGCGTTGTAAAGCAAATATCATAACAGCGCTAACAAGCCACCAACCTAAATAATTAGAAACAGGGACTCCAAAATGAATGCCTGGGGTATTATACCCATATATCTGCCCAAGAAACCAACGGTTCCCCTGCAATGCCACAGGATCAGTAACAATATCAAGGTAAACCTGTAAAAGGGAGCCGACAACCAGAGCGGCAAAGGATTTACGAATAGATATGGTTTCCAGAGGGATTAGGTTAAAACCCGACCTTTTTAAAGGGGATAAAATAAAGATAGCCGTACTGTAGCTGCAGTAGCAAAGAAACACATAGGAAAGTGAATCAAAGAATGGAACTCCCGCTATCCAAAGCTCCCTACCTTGCGTAGCATTAATATAATAATACCATCCATACGGAAAGCCTGTATGTATTGAGCTAAACTCTGAAGCAAAAGATATAAGATAGCCGATAACGGTAAACAAAAAAATGGCACGCCAGCCTAAATGAAAAACCCCTGCTATCAGATAAGCTGCAAAAAACGCAAACACATACGGCCGCATTGCAAAAGTGCCTATTGCAATATTGATAACTTCCTGCATATCAGAACAGTGTCCCTACAATACTGCCTATAACTGAAATCGGCCCGCTATCGCTGAGACTCTCAGCGGCTTTTTCAACCTTCTTCATAGCAGCTGTTGTATCACGGTACAGATTATCTTCATTTACAAGTTTACCAAGAGTCCCCTGGCCTGTATTTATCTTCTT
>WQYY01000074.1 GCA_009780995.1 Desulfuromonadales bacterium | reverse complement strand
GATTTCACTCTCCCAACTCCCTGCTCCGGTTTATCATATACTGCTTTTACTTTTTGATGCGGTGTCACTCCTGACCCTGGTTGCTATAGCCCTCTCTTTTGCCAGACGTATCTTCTTTCCCCCGCAATACATGAGTACGCAATACGTTCATGCCCGTAGTTTTGAGGCATTCCTGATTTTGTCGTTCATAGGGCTGCTTATGCTGGCTTACTTCGGTATACATGGCGCTGAGATCGCTATGGGAGAGACCGATTTGGCCACCTTTATGCCGGTTTCAGCTCTTGTTGCCAGGGTTCTAGCGCTTTATCCCGGGCTGCTTCCTGCATTTGCCGCCATATTTTGGTGGATTCATGCCCTGGTTCTGCTTGCCTTTATCTGTTTTCTCCCTCATAGCAAGCATATGCACATTCTTACAGCTATTCCTAACTGTTTTTTTCGTTCATTAGACAAGCCCAACACCCAGCCGCGAGAGGAATTTCTGCAAGGGAACTCTTTTGGTGTAGACAGTGTGGACAAATTCACCTGGAAAGACCTCTTTGACAGTTACTCATGCACGGAATGCGGCAGATGCCAGGATGTATGCCCTGCAACCATAACAAAAAAACCTCTTAATCCACGGCAGGTTATCCATGCGATAAAAATGAACCTATTACAAAACGGGCCTCTTATTCAGCATGGAGACAAGCTTTCCGTACCGCTTATAGGTGAAGAAGGAGAGGGTACCAGTACTGAAGAGACCATTTGGTCTTGTACCACGTGCGGCGCCTGTATGCAGACCTGTCCTGTTCTGATTGAGCATATGCCTAAAATCATAAAGATGCGCCGTTACTTGGTGCAGATGGAAAGTAAATTTCCTGAAGAGCTGTTGAACCTGTTCGAAAACATGGAGCAACGCTCCAATCCATGGGGAATTGCTCCTACAGAAAGAACTAAATGGCACAGCACGAGAGATGTCAAAGCTTTTGAAGCTGATAAAACCGAATACCTTTTCTTTATTGGCTGCGCAGGTACTTTTGATTCCAGACAGAAACAAGTTACGGTTGCCTTAGCTGAAATTCTTGATAAAGCCGGAGTTTCCTGGGGTATTTTGGGTAAAGATGAAAAGTGTTGCGGAGACAGCCTTAGGCGTTTAGGAAATGAATTTGTATTTGATAAGATGGCAAAAGAGAATGTGGAATTATTTAAGGAAAAAGGGATTAAAAAGATTATTACCCAATGCCCCCACTGTTTTTCTACCTTAAAGAATGATTATAAACAGTATGGAATTGAACTTGAAGTTATCCATCATACAGAATTGTTAAAAACCCTTTTGGAAGAGGGAAGGCTGAAGCTGGATCATACCCCTGAGATTTTCGGGAAGATATTATATCACGATTCATGCTATCTCGGACGTCACAATGATATATATGCTGCTCCGAGAGATGTTATAAAAGATATTACAAAGCATGAGCCTGAAGAGTTTAACAGGCATAAAGAGAATAGTTTTTGTTGTGGTGCAGGTGGTGGTCGTATGTGGATGGAAGAGGGGGGCGATGAGCGTATAAACCGAAACAGAGTAGATGAAGCCCTTGAAAAAGGGGCTGAGACGGTTTGTGTTGCTTGCCCTTACTGTATGACTATGTTTGAAGATGGTTTAAAAGATAGACATGCTTCTAATGTACTTGTAAAAGATATTGCAGAGATTGTTGCTGAAGGGTTTTATCCAGCAAATTAGATAAAGGTTTCGATAAGCATAGTTTTGAGTAAAAAACCGCTGCATAACAGCGGTTTTTTATTAGCTAATCGAAAGGTGAAAATATGAGCACAGAAATCAAATTATTTGAAGAAAAACAGTTCGCTCTGTATGGGATGAGAAAGTTGAAAAACGGTGGTTCTCTGTTGTGGATGTAGTTGCCATACTAACTGAAAGCGAGAATCCACGACATTATTGGACTATCCTTAAAGGACGCTTAAAAGATGAAGGAAATGAAACGGTCACAAATTGTGACCAGTTGAAAATAACAGCACATGACGGCAAAAACAGACTTACAAAACAATGAACAGCAGGAAGTTGAGGTTATGGCTAAAAAAGAAACAATAAACGTAAAAGGTACGGAAATCGTACTGTTCACGAAAGCAAATGAAGAATACATTTCGCTCACAGACATAGCAAAATACCGCGACACCGAAAATCCCTCGCAAATAATCAGTTTGTGGTTAAGAACTTACAGCACCATTGAATATTTGGGGCTTTGGGAAATACTAAACAATCCGAATTTTAAACCCCACATTTATGAGGGGTTTAAAAACGAGTCGGCAAAACCGCATTTTTGGATGTCGCCACAAAAATGGATTAACGAAACTAATGCCATTGGTATGATTTCAAAATCAGGACGTTATGGTGGTGGAACGTTCGCCCATTCAGACATTGCCTTCAAGTTTGCCGCGTGGATTTCGGCAGAATTTGAACTCTATTTAGTTACGGAATACAAGCGATTGAAACAAGACGAACAACGCTGCTTATCCCTCGAATGGGACTTGCAGCGCACACTCTCTAAAATCAATTACCGTATTCATACCGATGCTATTAAGGAACATATTATCCCAAGCACCGTTACCAAAGAGCAAATTTCCTATACCTATGCCGAAGAAGCTGACTTGCTAAATGTGGCTCTTTTTGGAATAACGGCAAAACAGTGGCGTGATGCAAACTCTGATTTAAAAGGCAATGTCCGCGATTATGCCACTTTGGAACAATTGGTGGTGCTGTCTAATATGGAAAGCATAAATGCGTTGCTTATCCGACAGGAACTTCCACAAGGCGAACGGCTGGTACAGTTAAATAACGTAGCAATTACGCAAATGCAGTCGTTGCTCAAAAACAAAAATTTGAAAATGTTGAAATAAAACGCCATTCAATTATTGCCTAATTCTACAAGTATACAATTTTATTTTGGCTGATTTTTATATGCATTAATTCCTACTAGCTGAGGTAATACTTGGGCTCATATGTTTTAATAGTATATATAGTAATGTTTAAAAAATTGCCTAATGGTATTATTGCTATATAATTAGTTGAGATGGGTTTTACTTATGCTCTACCTACAGGTATAGCAAAACTTCTTGAAACGGATGAAGAAAATGACGTTAAACTTATATATAGATTGATTTTGGCTGTATTGAGGTAATTTTTGATTAAAAAAAACCGCTGCTATGCAGCGGTTTTTTCTTAGAGACTTATATAATTGGCAATTGTTTTTGCGATTTTTTCCGAATTGTTAAGGTCACAATTAAAAAGCATATGGTAGAGTTCGGGGTCGTGTGTGTCCCTTCCTAAAAATTCACGGATGAACTTTCTTCTCTCCTTTTGTTTCTTTTCAATTAAAATCTCTGCTTCTTCTTTTGTCATGGATCTCCGTCTCGCCATAGAAGCTATTCTATACTCTTTAGAACCAAACATTCTAAAATGAAAGCAGTTTTCCAGAGATTGTGAGACAATGCCGGCGCCCAGCCCAACGATAATTGCATTTCCTTTTGAAGCAATAGATACCAGATTCTGAACAAGAAGTTGAAAGTGATCTTTCTCATTTGTCCAACGGCTTGACAGTGCCGAAAGCATATCATCAAGCAAGCGGGGGCGTTTCCCAAGGTTTTTCAGAAGTTCAGCTTCAATGTCATGGCGTTTTGCCACTTCAAGTATGAGGCTTTTATCGACCAGCGCCCATTTCTCTTTTGTTTTTTTCTCCATAATCTGCTTAAGCTTTTGGGCAACAGGAAAGGCTTCACAACCAAACTCTCTTGATAGTGTTATGGTAGGTTTTAATCCATTTAAACTATTGGTTTCGGCTTGACTAATCCTTCTTGATACTTCAATTAGTGCTGCAAGCCTCTGTTCTACTGATGGTAGGATTGTTAAGTCTGACATAATCTGTTTACGCCCTCCTGAGGGAAAATTTAAATTCTTTTATACTATGTTAGCGTTTTGGTTTCAAGCTCTAAGGAGATAGAGGGTAAAAAAATCTTTAAATAAAGCTCTTTGACATAATATGTTACTTTGATACTATTCCCAAAGATTTTCCAAAGGAATTGCCATGAAACAGTACGTAAATATGCTGAGAGAATTTTCAATACCTCTTATTGCAGGCGTAATTGCAGCTTTGCTTTGGGTCAATATCCTGCCTGAAAGTTATCATAATTTTATTTACGAACCAAAGTTTGGGTACTTCAATTTTCATTTCGTTGTAAACGATCTGTTCATGGTATTCTTCTTTGGGATAGCTGCTGCTGAAATAACTAAAAGCTGTGCTCCTGGTGGCGATCTTTATCCGATAAAAAAGGCTATAAATCCGCTACTGGCAACGGTAGGAGGAGTATTATTCCCCGTTATTATCTATCTTCTCTTTAATGCTGTTATAGGTGATAGCTCTCTTTCAAGAGGGTGGGGGATTCCTACTGCGACTGATATTGCTCTTGCATGGCTTGTTGCTTCAGTTGTTTTTGGCAAAAAACATCCTGCTGTATCTTTTCTCCTTCTCCTTGCAATTGCTGACGATGCTGTAGGACTTGTTATTATTGCGATATTTTATCCTGACCCATCTATGTCGGTTGCCCCTATATGGTTATTATTTATAGTTTTAGGTATGGGAGTAGTTGCACTGTTGCGCCGGATAAGGGTTCAGAATTACTGGCCGTATATACTGCTGGGAGGTGGCTTAACCTGGGCAGGGCTATATAAAGCTCATCTTCATCCTGCCCTTGCCCTTGTGTTTATTATTCCGTTTTTGCCTCATCAGCAGTATGAGAGGCTGCGTATATTTGAAGAAGATGAAAGTGATAGCTCTACACTTGGATCTTTTGAAAGGGAGTGGAAAGTATTGGTTGATTTCGGTATGTTTACATTCGGCCTTGCAAATGCAGGGGTTGAGTTAAAAACAGTTGGAACAGTTACATGGCTTGTTTTAATATCGTTGCTGGTAGGGAAAACTTCAGGTATCTTTACTATGGGGAAAATAGGTGAAAAACTTGGTTATCCTTTGCCGAAAAATGTTGGTAATAAAGAGTTGGTCCTGATAGGAGTTGTAGCCGGTATCGGCCTTACTGTTGCGCTTTTTATTGCAGGAGAGGCATTTACAGATTTAAGTGTGCAGGGTGCGGCAAAGATGGGGGCTCTATTAAGCTTTGTAGCCGCTATTATTGCGATAGTTGCAGGCAGGATTTTAAAAATTCAAAGGATAAAATAACAGATAAAATATGATTGTCGGAATTGGTGTTGATATAGTTGAAATAAGCCGTTTTGACAGGTTTGTTCAGGAGGAAAACCAGATTCTTCTCGACAGGCTTTTTACAAAAAGGGAGCAGGGGTACTGTTTTGCCCATAGGTATTCCGGTCAGCATTTTGCCCTTCGTTTTGCTGCGAAAGAGGCTATGTTAAAAGCTCTTGGTACTGGTTTGAGAGATGGAATGACATGGCTTGATATGGAAATCGTTAATAATTCTATGGGAAAGCCTGAAATTGTAATGACAGGCAAAGTTTCTGAAAGATATGTAGCGAGCGGCGGTACCGCTTGTCATCTTTCTTTATCTCACGATGCCGGATCCGCTGTAGCAATGGTAATCTTGGAGGCGCTATGAAAGCCGTAACTGGAAAAGTAATGCAGAGCTTGGACAGACGTACTATTGATGAGTTTAAAATTTCAGGGCTTGATCTTATGGAGAAAGCCGGTCAGAACTGTGTTGATTTGATTAAAGAGCGGTATGGTTCAACCGTAAAACAGGTTGTTATTATTGCAGGTAGAGGCAATAACGGCGGAGATGGTTATGTTATTGCAAGACTTCTGTCTGTCCTGAGATGGAATGTTGATCTTTTTGTTATCAGCAGTAGGGATAAGATAACAGGTGATGCAAAGGTAAATCTTGACCGGCTTCCTAAGGTCTTTCCGGTTTATATCAACGATGAAAGCGGACTTAAGGGGCTTGCGCAAGCTTTAGAAAAAGCGGAGATAATTGTTGACGCTCTTCTTGGAACAGGCCTTAACACTGAAGTAGAGGGTTTGTACGCATCTGTAATTAACATGATTAACAGTGCTTCGGCTTATACGGTTTCTGTTGATATACCTTCAGGTATTGATTCAGCCACAGGTAAGGTACTTGGCTGTTCTGTAAAGGCTGCATGTACGGTGACTTTTGCCGTTGCAAAGTTGGGGCATCTGTTATATCCGGGTGCAGAGTATACAGGTGATCTTTTTGTTACTGATATAGGTATACCGAAAGGGCTGATTGATAGAGCAGAAGGTATCGAGCTGATTGACCAAAAGTATGCCTCAACTTTATTAATACCGAGAAGCAGAACCGCTCATAAGGGAAGTAATGGCCATGCCCTCGTCATAGCCGGCTCAACAGGGAAAAGCGGCGCTGCTGCAATGGCCGGTAATAGCGCTATGCGAAGTGGGGCAGGCCTTGTTACACTTGCCGTCCCTGAGTCAATACATAACATTCTGGAGATTAAAACTACAGAGGTTATGACAGTTCCACTGCTTGATAACAACCTTGGGTTTCTTGGGAAAGATACGGTTCCTGAAATTGCCAGGCAGCTTAAAGATAAAGCTGTCATGGCTTTAGGCCCTGGAATAGGTTGGGACAAGCTAACATCAGAACTTGTGAGAGATCTTGTTAAAAATGCAGAAATACCGATTGTTATTGATGCAGACGGATTAAATGCAATTTCGGAAGATTTATCTGTGTTGGGTAATTCAAAATCTGCTTTTATTATTATGACTCCTCACCCCGGAGAGATGGCCAGGCTTACGAATCTTACTGTTGCTGAGGTAGAAGAAGATAGATTGGGAGTTGCCAGATCTTTTGCTGTTAAACATAGTGTTTATTTAATACTGAAGGGCGCAAGAACAGTTATAGCTGCACCGGACGGCAAATTGGCACTGAATAAGAGCGGAAATCCCGGTATGGCTTCAGGTGGAATGGGAGATGTTTTAACCGGTATTGTTACTGCTCTTGTGGCTCAGGGTTATGAGCCATTTAAAGCTTGCTGTCTGGGTGTTTTCGTACATGGTTTTGCAGGAGATTTAGTGGCAAAAGAGAAGGGTGAGATCGGATTAATAGCGACTGACCTGCAAGAGATGCTTCCTTACGCTTTAAAGAAGCTGATAGAGATATAAGTATAGGTAAAAGGAGAATATATGCTGAAAGTAAAAGATGTAATGACTAAAGATGTAATTAGTGTGACTAAAACAACCAAACTGACGGAGCTTGCCAAGATCTTTACAGATAAGAAGATAAGCGGTGTCCCTGTTCTTGATGATAATGGAAAATTGATAGGTATGGTCACTGAGACAGATCTTGTAGATCAGGACAAAAATCTTCACATTCCTACTGTTGTTGCCATTTTTGATTGGGTTATCTATCTGGAGAGCGATAAGAAATTTGAGCAGGAGCTGAATAAGATGACAGGTCAGACAGTTGCTGACATATACTCAGATAATCCTGTAACAGTGACGCCTGAGACTCCTGTTGCAGATGTTGCTGACATCTTCAGCAAAAGACGTTTTTCTGCAGTGCCAGTAGTTGACGGGGGAAGCCTTGTAGGGATTGTGTCGAGGATCGACCTTGTGAGGTCAATGGCTGGTTAAAGCTTCCGTTTTTTGCATTTGCCTGTGACGCAGGCTTTTGGCCGTATGCTGCGTTAGCAGGAATACGCCATAAGCGTTGAATATCAATAGAAAAAGAAATATATGGATTTTTTTGTCGTAGGGGCGTGATTTATCACGCCCTTATTAGGTGCGATAAATCGCGCCACTACGTTGATTATATACGATATTTCTATTGATATGAATGCCCTACGGGCAATGCACGGGCGATCTTTGATTGCCTACGGGCGCACACAGTGCGCTCCTACATATCTGAAGCCAGTATGTTTTTAAACGTTGCCTGATTATATCTATTTTACATAATTAGGCAATTATTTTTTATGCCGTTATTCCTATTAGCTGAGGTAATACCTGAGCTAATAGATTAATGGTCATTGCATATTTTTTTATAAATCATAGAATTAGGCAATAAATCATTTTACCTAATGGCACAGGCTTTTGGTTTATTTTATTTTGCCCGTAGGGCATTCATATCAATAGAAATGTGATATAACAATCAGCATATAGCCCGTAGGGCTTTAACGCTTAATGTCCTACGGACAAAAAGATTTACGTACATTTCTTTCTCTATTGATATGAATGCCCTACGGGCAAAGTTGAAAAGCAACGCAGCATGTGACCAAAAGCTTGCGTCACTATGGCAAAAATTATGCTAGATCAAATTACTACAACGATAACAACAAACAACAGCTCTGAAACTCAAAGTATTGGCGCAGCCTTGGCTGCTTTCCTGACTCCAGGGGATTTTATCGCTCTAAAAGGTGATCTCGGCGCAGGAAAAACCGAATTTGCAAAAGGGGTGGCCAGAGGGCTTGACGTTGACCCTTCAATTTTAGTAACAAGCCCCACTTATACGCTTTTGAACATATATAAGGGGCGTATACCAATGTACCATTTTGACCTTTATCGCCTTGCAGGTGATAATGATGTAGTTGACCTGGGATTTAACGAATATTTTAGTGGAGATGGGGTCTCTATTGTTGAGTGGTCAGAGCGGCTTAATGCAGAACTTCCTCAAAATAGAGTTGAAATAACCTTTCTTTGGCAAGCCGAAAACAGTCGGATAGTTGAATTTCAACCTTTTGGCGAGCGATTCATTGAGATTGTCAGTAGAATTAGCAGTTAAGTAAGCTGTTTATTTTTTATATTGTGATTTATCTCCCTTAAAATTCCTTTGACCAATTTACATTTTATTGATAAAAATCGACATTCTAGGATTGTTTCATAAAAAATCAATATTTGGTTAGCGTAATATCAGTTCCAAATTACCAGATCATGTATAAGGAGGAATAAACTAATGGCTCTTGTCGTTCAAAAATACGGCGGAACCTCTATGGGGAGCATTGAACGGATTAAGAATGTTGCCGCCAGAGTTGCCCGTGGTTATGATGAAGGTAATCAGATGGTTGTTGTTGTTTCCGCTATGTCGGGAGAAACAAACAAACTGGTTGCCCTTTCAGATGAAACTTGCGAATTTCCTGATGCCAGAGAATATGATGTACTGGTTGCAGCAGGAGAACAGGTTTCTATAGCT
>WQYY01000073.1 GCA_009780995.1 Desulfuromonadales bacterium | reverse complement strand
TCAAAAATTTCCGGATCAATGAAAAATTTATCTGGATAGTTATTGCAGGGGGTTTCGCAATGATACTCCCTTACCCTGAAATAACGGTAGTAGCTTTAAATATTCTTATAGTAGCCTCTTTTTTCTACTTTATACAGGGATTAGCTATTGTAGTATCATTCTTTAACCGGTTTTCTTTTCCGTTTTTCATGCGTTTGATTTTTTGGGTTGTACTGATTATTCAACCATACCTTATTATAGGAATAGCAATATTAGGCATATTTGACACATGGGGTAACTTTCGTGTACCCAAAATAAAAAACCTGTAAACAGGCTAGGAGGAAAAAATGAAATTGATTTTAAAAGAAAACATCGAAAATCTGGGTCATATCGGAGACATAGTTAAAGTTGCCCCCGGTTATGGCCGAAACTACCTGCTTCCCAAAGGGCTTGCAATTGTTGCGAATGAGAAGAACAAAAAAGCGATAGAGCATGCAAAACGGCATCTGGAGTATAAGAAAAACAAAGTCCTTGAAGAAGCAAAAGCAATTGCCGCGAAAATCGAAGCTATCACTATCACCCTCTCTCACCAGGCCGGTGAAGAAGGAAAACTTTTCGGTTCAGTTACAAATATGGACTTAGCCGAGCAGCTTAAAGCTAATGGGTTAGAAATTGACCGTAAGAAAATCGTTCTTGCTGAGCCTATTAAACAGATAGGGGAATACAGCATAAATGTAAAAGTACACCCTGAAGTTACGGCGGCTTTTAAGGTCATTGTAAACAAAGCTGAATAACAAGGCTTCCGCTTTTTGCACCCAACTGCGTTGGCTGCGTCGCAGGCCGCTCAACGTAGTCATACACTACGCCTCGCAACCTGCTCCTTGCCTGCCTTGTTGGAGTACAAAAATCGAAAGCTTTTACAAAGCGGTGCGGTGAAAACTGCATCGCTTTTTTACTAATTGCGGAGAAATAGATATGATTAAAATAGATTTTGAAAAAATGGGCGGATTGATCCCTGCCGTAATACAGGACAATGAAACAGGAGATGTCCTGATGGTAGCATTTATGGACGAAAAAACCCTTAACTTGACCATTGAAACAGGTAAAACCTGGTTTTTCAGCAGAACCAGGAACAAATACTGGATGAAAGGGGAAGAGTCAGGCAACACACAGGAAGTAGTTGAGATATATACAGACTGTGACGCCGACTCTGTTGTAATCAGGGTAAAACAAAATGGGCCTGCAGCATGTCATACAGGCAACAGAAGCTGTTTTTATGTAAAATGGGAAAACGGAGAGTGGGTAGAACACTCAAACCCTCTATTTAACCCTGAAGAAGTATATAAAAAATAACAAAACCCGAAAACACGAGGTCACTATGCCTAACACACTTAATTTCGGCATACCAAAGGGAAGCCTTGAAGATGCCACTGTAGAACTATTTAAAAAAGCCGGCTGGAAGGTCAGCATATCATCGAGAAACTATTTTCCAAGAATTGATGATGATGAAATCAACTGTAAACTCGTCCGCCCTCAGGAAATGGGAAAGTATGTCGAGCGCGGTACGATAGATGTTGGAATTGCGGGAAGAGACTGGGTAAGAGAGAACGATTCAGACGTAATAGAAGTTTGCGAAATGGTATATTCAAAAGTCTCCCGACGCCCTGTAAAATGGGTACTGGTTGTTGCACAGGACTCAAAAGTAGAAAAACCTGAAGACCTTGCAGGAGCAACCATCTCCACAGAACTTGTAGGCTTCACAAAAAGATACTTTGCGGAGAAGAATATTCCTGTAAATGTAGAGTTCTCATGGGGAGCTACAGAAGCAAAGGTAGTTGACGGTCTTTGTGACGCAATAGTAGAAGTAACGGAAACCGGTTCAACAATAAGAGCAAATAACCTCAGAATCATTTGCGAGCTTATGCAGTCGGTACCGGTTCTTATCGCCAACAAAAAAGCCTTTGAAAACCAATGGAAACGGGAAAAAATAGAGCAGATATCAGTGCTTTTAAACTCCACTCTGGCAGCGGAAGGCATGGTAGGAATAAAGATGAATGCTCCCGGAGATAAAATAAAAGAGATTATCAAAGTATTGCCAAGCCAGAAAGCCCCCACAGTGGCGAATCTTTACCAATCTGACTGGGTATCGATAGAAAGCGTATTATCTGAAAAAGAGGCGAGAAATATTATTCCTCTTCTCTTAAAACTTGGGGCTGAAGGGATTATAGAGTATCCGCTTGATAAGATCATTTGAGTGCGTATTGCCTAATACTACAAGTACATAATGTCATTTCGACTGATTTTTTAATACCTTTATTCCTATCCGCTCAGGTAATACCTGAGCGGATAAGTTTTAGTAGTATACATTGTAGTATTTAAAAATTGCCTAATTCTCTGATACTTCCTTAGTTTCATAACAAGGGTATAATGAACGCTCCTATTCAGGCTTAGAGTTAAGCTGTATTTCTTTCTCAATTTCCTTTCCATCTCTCATGAAAATGATATTGACTTTCTGCCCTTCATATTTTTGTAAAGCGGATTGAAAACTTTTGACATCGTACAAGTCAATATCACCAATTTTTCTGAGAATATCTCCTTTAAAAAAATCAGCTCGGTAAGCAGGAGAGTCTTTTATAACAGTTAAAACTGCAATGCCCTTATTACTATTTAGTTGTTCCCTTTGTTCATCGTTTAAATCATTTACCAATAAACCCAAAATTGAAGGCTTATGTTTAACCCAGTACGTTGCAAGATAGTTAAATCTTGGGACGCTGTATGGCATATAGGTGGTTTGTGTGCCATAAGTAGTTGTATTCGCAGTTCCATTAAATGTTGCAAAGCCGCCACTGCCGTAGGCATTACCGGACATGGTGGTTGTTGATGTGTGGTTGTTAGGCAAAGTCATTGGCATTACCCCGGAGAGAGTCCCGGTATATTGGGAATAAAAGATGACAATCTCGGCATGAATATCCTCTCCATAACTCACAGCGTTATCAGCTGTATCAGAGTTCCTATTCGTTCCATTGAATGAGGAAAAACCTAAAGGGGCGTAGCCATCTTCTAACATACGTTGAAAGTCTTCATTTGGATTATTACCTTGAAGCAGCTTAGGTTTGCCATAATAAGGCACTACATGAGGGTTTGTTGTAACATCAATTCCACCAGTCCTGTCTTGGTAGAATTTAGCGTAAGGATTCACACAGCCAGCAGCAAGAAACATTAACGACACCACTGCAACCTTAGCAACTTTATACATAAACCCTCCTGTTGACCTATAAATTAATCTAGCTCTTCGTTCATTTCTTCAAAATCGAGAGCGTATTCTCCTGGCTTTTTGTGGGCAAGGAAAACCTTCGCCTTTGGAAAATGTTTCTTCGTTTCGTACAAGAACTCATTCTGCAATTGTTTTGATGTCATACAGCCTAAATATACTGCAGTGATAGCATCTATAGCATCATTTGGAATGCCCTGTTTAACTACTTCTTCATGCCCTGTTTCATCGTCTTCCACTACCAACCGCCATTCATTTTCACTTTTCCAAACCTTACTCTTGCAGCAAACCCGTTGATGAATAAGATTTGCCAGTTTCGGCCCATATAATTCTAACTTATCTGGATCTAAATTAGGTGGCGCATTCACAAGAAGTTCAGATATATCTCCGTACTTAATCTTTGGAACTATATTGGTATATTTCATTTTAAGCCAAGGCGATTGGTTAGGTTCACTAGAAACACGATTAGCCAAGACAGAGGTGCTAAATTCAATGGCTATACCTCGATGCCCATCACCATAATGACCCCACATGTATAAGCTATCCTTCGGGTGTTTTTTATTTGTTACAGCGTGTGTACAGAATACAAACCAATTTGAGAAAAATTCAGATACGATTTTATCCCAACTTTCTTCGGAAACTCCTTCCTTCAATGATAATAATGAACTCTCATCTTTGAAAAATGTAGCATCATCAAGAAGTGGAAGTGGATCGAACGGATCATTAAATTTTGAGACGTTTACAAAAGCAATTTGCTTACTTACAATGCTTTCCCGTGCATATTCAGGATTGCCGTAAAATCGTACCACACGCTGTGGTATTCTATGTAATTGTTTTAATCCCATTACCTTTCCTATGGAGTTTGACCAACCCATCTGCCATAGTGCATAAAATATCTGCTTGAATTTCATCATCTTGCCTACAGGGTTTGAACATTACACTGTAATCTAGAGAAAATAATCATAAATGACACCTAAATATCACTATAGCAAGTAAACATCAACAGGTTTTGCAAGGTGTTTCAGCAGTTCGCCATTTCCATGCCGCTCCTCGCTTCATAACTAGGAGCAGCAGAATATGACCCAAACCCAATAAAATCTCCAAACAAAGGCTAATGCTTGTAGTAGTCCTTATTTATCTAACACCGTATATAAGCGGTGTTAGGATTTTAGATTTCACAGCTTAATTTGTCAATGGATAACATTACATTGGAATTCGCTAAAACTCTCAAGAGGCTGAGAATCGAAAAAAATCTGACGCAAGAGGAACTTGCTGAGCGTGCAGATATTGATTACAAGTATCTACAAAAACTTGAAGGGCAGAACCCTTCATCACCTACCCTATCGACTCTGGAAAAACTCGCAAATGGGTTGAATATCCCACTTGCTGAACTAATCCAGAGTGTTCAGGCAAACGATAACACAGCTAATCCTTAATCCACGCCGCAGATGGCCTAAACCCACCTCTTAAAAGAGACTATTTTTATCCTTGAATTTATAAATTGTAACTGTTATATTCAATTAGCACTCTCAATAACAGAGTGCTAATTTTTTCAATAAGGTGGTAACAGATATGACAACAAATATGCCGGTACTAACTGACAATTTAGATAGATATTTAGCTGAAATACGCAAATTCCCTGTTCTCTCTGTTGAAGAAGAAAAATCTTTTGCGACACGTTTTTTTGAAAGCAAAGACGTAGATGCTGCCCATAAGCTCATCACCTCAAACCTGAGATTTGTTGTAAAGGTAAGTTCAGAATATAAAGCTTATGGCATGAGAATGCTGGATCTTATTCAGGAAGGTAATATAGGGCTGATGATGGCTGTCAAAAAATTCAACCCATACAAAGGGATAAGGCTTATATCTTATGCCGTATGGTGGATACGGGCATACATTCAGAACTTTATTGTTTCAAACTGGAGCCTGTTGAAAATAGGGACTACGCAAGCTCAGAAAAAGCTGTTTTTTAAGCTGAATAAAACCAAAAACGCCATAAAAAATATGCTTGGCAGCGATGATCTCCGCGAAGCAGCGGTTGCTCTTGATGTAAAATATTCTGAAGCAATGGAAATGGATCAGCGTATGAAAGGTGAATACTCCCTTGATACGCCTATAGATAATGAAAATGGAATCGGAATGCTGGACGCGCTTCCTGATGACCGAAAAAATCAGGAAGAACTCATTTCAGAGCAGCAGGAAACCATGCTTATGCAGACAAATATTGAGAAGGCTGTAGAAAAACTCAATGAAAAAGAGCAATACATAATCAAACATAGGGTCAGTTCTGAAGAGCCAAAAACACTTCAGGAGATAGCAGATCATTTTCTTATCTCAAGAGAGCGGGTACGGCAAATAGAAGAAGGGGCGCTGAAAAAACTCCGCAACTTTCTTGCTCCTGTAATACTTGAAACAAACCCGACATAATAATAAACTCTGTTATTATGACTCTTGGTTTAACTTCCCCTGTCTGGCGCTTTATTGATACAGGAGAACTCTCCGGACAGGAAAATATGGCGATAGACGAAGCACTGTTAGCATGTTTCGACCCGGAAACATCTGCTCCAGTGCTTCGCTTTTATGGCTGGTCCCCACCCACTATATCCCTTGGCCGCTTTCAAAAAGCAGAAGAACTCCTTAACCTTCAAAAATGCGAAAATAACAATCTGAAATTTGTGAGCAGAATGACCGGCGGCGGCATTATATATCATGCTGATGAGTTAACTTATTCTATTACATGTTCTACAAAGCATATCCCCAAGGGAACCGGAGTAAAAGAGAGTTTTCGTATTCTCACATCTTTCCTATTAAACTTTTACAGAGGCCTTGGCCTGAAACCTGAATATTCCATAGACTGTTTATCACCTTATTCTCACCAAAGGGCTGCTTTCTGTTTTGCGGGGCGGGAGAGCTATGATATTCTTATTAACAGGAAAAAAATCGGCGGGAATGCCCAAAAACGTTTAAAAAATGTTATCTTTCAGCATGGATCAATCCCCTTGATTCAAAGAGTAGATATTGGCAGTTCATATCTCTTGCAGGAGTGCCCTGAAGTTATCAATGAAACTACTTCCATACAAGAGCAAGGCGTGCCGATAGATAAGGTTCTTCTAAAACAGGCTTTAAAAGAATCTTTCAAATTTACTTTTAATCTGTCTCTTATAGATGACGCTTTGACTGACAAAGAGATAGAAACAGCAGAGAAAAATAGAATTTCAGGAAAACGTAATGGAAAACGGTAAAATATATGACCTCATTGTAATAGGAGCCGGGCCTGGCGGTTATACTGCGGCGATCAGAGGGGCGCAACTAGGAATGAGTGTTGCCGTAATTGAGAAGAGAAACAGGCCGGGCGGGGTTTGCCTTAATGAGGGGTGTATACCCAGTAAGGCTTTCCTTGACTCTTCAGAGTATTTTGCCCTGGCTAGAGATAAGTTTGCAACTCACGGAATTAACATAGAGCCGCCTAAACTGGATTTAGAAAGAATGATGCAACGAAAAGACGACATCATACAGAAAAACGGAGATGGAATCCTCTATCTCTTCAAAAAACATAAAATAGACTTGATCAACGGAAAGGGTGCGCTTGCGGCAAGAGAGGGAGAACTGCATAGAGTAGAAGTAACCGATACAGAAAAAAGTTTTCATTTAGAAGGTAAAAATATTTTGTTGGCAACAGGCAGCAGAGCTGTTGAAATCCCTGCCATCCCATTTGACGGCGAGTTAATCGTAAGCGCAAGAGAAGCCCTCTCCTTCTCTGAACCGCCGGAACACCTACTTGTTGTTGGTGCAGGTTATATCGGCCTTGAATTGGGTTCCATATGGAAGCGCCTTGGCTCAGAAGTTACTGTAGTAGAGGCGCTGCCTAAACCGCTGGCCTCAATGGACAGCCAAGTCGTTGACACATTAATAAGAGCCCTCAAAAAACAGGGGCTGAGATTCTTTTTTGAAACAACAGTAAAAGGCTTCTCTTACAATGATGGCAAGGTAAACGTTGATATCGAAGGGGTATCAGGAACCAGCAGCATTAAATGCAGCAAAGTTCTTGTCGCTGTCGGAAGGGCTCCTTACACAGAAGCTCTTAACTTACCGGAAGCCGGAATTGAAACTGATAACAGTGGTCGTATAATTGTAGATGAAAATTATGAAACATCTGCAAAAGGTGTCCACGCTATTGGAGATATTATTGCCGGCCCCATGCTCGCCCACAAAGCCTCAGAAGAAGCTGTAGCAGCAGTTGAAAGTTTAAACGGGCGAAAATCCAAAGTCGACTACTCTACAATTCCAGGCATCTGCTATACATGGCCTGAAGTAGCCTCAGTAGGGAGAAGTGAAGAACAGCTCGTAAAGGAAGGAATTCCATACTCAGTAGGAAAATTCAGCTTTATTGCCAATGGTAGGGCAAGATGCCTTGACGAAACAGAAGGTTTTGTAAAAATAATAGCTCATACTGAAACTGACAAAATTCTTGGAGTACATATTGTTGGGCCAAAAGCGTCAGAATTAATTGCTGAAGCTGTTATAGCCATGACTCTCGGTGCAACTGCTTCGGATATGGCAAAAGCCTTTCATGCCCATCCTACACTCTCAGAAGCTGTGAAAGAGGCTGCTCTTGATGTGCATGGTGAGGCAATACATATTTAAGATCGTCAACACTTGTAGGGGCGATCATTGATCACCAGTGTATCAGGCGCACACTGTGCGCCCCTACATTCGAGCCTGTTATTTGGCGGACTTACAGATGGTCCAAACTCCTGTATCACACGGTAAAAGCTTGCTTTCCTGTATACATTGTTTACAATTTATTATACCTAACCTATTATTTCAGTTCGCAAATTTAACAGCGCAAAAACATTGCAGGAGGAGTAATGGCAGGCAATCAAAACAACCATAAACTATCATACATTTTTAACCCAATAAGTATTTTAGGAATAATATTAGCCGCATTAGGCACCATTCTGATAGTTACCTTTTTTGGAATGATGATGATTTCCAAAACTGACAACCCTTACTTAGGAATGTTTATTTATTTCGCTTTCCCTGGAATCCTTATAGTAGGACTAATACTGGTTCCTGTAGGAGCATGGTTCAAAAGGAAAAAACTCAGAAAAAAGGGGCTTGCCAATGTGGAAAAACTTCCTGTTTTGGATTTTAATGACCCTGTAAAACTCCGTCTTTCAATATTTTTCCTTGTAGCAACCATTGTTTTTGTTGTTATTGTTGGGATCGTTTCATATAAGGGATTTGAATTCACAGAATCTACAACATTTTGCGGCGAGTTATGCCATACCGTCATGGAACCTGAACATGTTGCATGGAGTAACTCACCACACGCAAAAATTAAATGCGTTGAGTGCCATGTGGGGCCTGGCGCCAAATGGTATGTAAAAGCAAAACTTTCCGGCCTCCATCAGGTCTGGGCAGTACTTACACACTCATATACAGCGCCTATAGCAACACCAATTGAGAACCTCCGCCCTGCGCGAGAGACCTGTGAACAGTGCCACTGGCCGGAAAAGTTTTATGAAGGAAGACAAAAAACCTTTTATCATTACGCACCGAATGAAGAGAACAGTCCAAGAGAAATTGATATGCTGCTCCATATAGGCCGTGGACTGCACGGTAAGGGGATACACTGGCATATTGGCCAAGAAGTTACATATATTGCCCGTGATAAAAAGAGAAATGATATCCCCTATATAGCAGTGAAAGAGGCTGATGGTTCAATAACCGAATATATCTCAACTGAAAACCCTATCTCCAGAGAAGAAATAGAAAAAGCCGTTAAAAGACGTATGGATTGTGTTGACTGCCACAACAGACCAACGCATATATATAACTCACCCAGTAATGAAATGGATATGAAATTTGTTACCGGAAAAATCGACAGGTCTCTTCCATATATGAAGAAAGTGGCTGTTGACATACTTAAACAGCCATATTCATCAAAAGAAGAAGCAATGGCAGCAATTGCAAAAGGCATTCCTGAATTTTATCAAAAAGAATACCCGGAAATTGCAAAATCAAAAGCAGCTGCCATAAACAACGCTGTAGAACAGGTACAGGATATTTATTCCAGG
>WQYY01000072.1 GCA_009780995.1 Desulfuromonadales bacterium | reverse complement strand
CCTATGTAGAACGCGGTACCTTTACAATCATAGGGGCGACAACCGAAAACCCGTCATTTGAAGTTATTCCTCCTCTCCTGTCCCGCTGTAAAGTGCTGGTGCTCAATCCTTTAGATGAAACAGATATAGAAAAAATACTGACTGCCGCGGCTTTTGATAAAGAGCGAGGTCTTGGACTTAAAAAAACAGAGATAAAAGAAGAAGCGTTAAAAGCTATTGCAGAGTATGCAGGGGGAGACGCAAGAATAGCCCTTAATACACTGGAGACAGCCGCTAAAATAGCATCTAGTGGGGATATCACTCTTGAAAACATCAGAGATGCTATTCAAAACAAACCGCTTCTTTACGATAAAGGCGGAGAGGAGCATTACAATGTAATCTCCGCGTTTATAAAATCTCTCAGGGGCTCAGATCCTGATGCCGCCCTTTATTGGGTAGCACGGCTCCTGGAGGCTGGAGAAGATCCGATTTTCGTACTGAGGCGAATGGTAATTCTGGCCAGTGAAGATATAGGAAATGCTGACCCGAGAGCGCTTCAGATCGCCATAGCCGCCCTTGAGGGGTTCAGGCTTGTCGGAATGCCTGAAGGGAGGATAATCATCGGCCAGGCGGTTACATACCTTGCCACAGCCCCAAAATCAAACGCATCATATATGGGGATTGAACAGGCTCTGGTAGAAGTTAGGAAAAGTGGGGCACTGCCCGTACCCATGCATATAAGAAACGCCCCTACAAAGCTCATGAAAGAGCTTGGCTACCACAAAGGTTATAAATACGCCCATGACTCAAAGGAAGGGTACATCTACCAAGAGTATCTCCCCTCAAAACTGGAAGGGGAAAAATTCTACATGCCCAAAGGCCATGGGTTTGAAAAATCCATACTGGAGCGTATGGAGTGGATAAAGGCACTGAAAGAGCGAGATAAAAAATCCGATAAAGATTAATCTTTACGGCTTCCGCTTTTTGCACACAACTGTGTTGCCTTAGTCGCGCCTTGTTAGACGTAGGGAATGCCTATTGGGCATTCCGAAAGGCCGGACGGCCAATGGCCGCCCCTACGACCCTATTTTTCAAAGCGACATGGCACATGAGCTAAAGCCCTTTGCCATTAAAAGAGCTATAAAATCAGGTGTATTCCAAGCTTATAGGCCTTTGAAGACGCAAGAAACAGCAATCAAAGCCATACAAGGAAAAAGGAGTAAACTATGGAAAAGGTTATTACACAAACCGAAGAGCTTTTAAAAGTTCTCGGACATGATGAAGGGGCTTACGGCATTTCCTATACAGACACAAAGCCTGCCGGAGCATTCTCCCCCAAAAAAGGAGTGCCAATCTCCCGCGAACTTGAAGAAAAAAGGGAGCTTGACTTTAAGGGGGTTTTCTCCAACTTCTCCTGTTTTTACAAGAATATCTGGCTGGCAAGGATAAAACACCAGACAGCAACCATTTCTAAAGATGAATACGGCTGCATGGGAGGGGCGTATTTTGCCGGCTACCTTAATCCCTATCTCCGTATAAATCCTATGTATGTTTCCACGGGCATACCGGGCATTCAGCCAAGGGGTGAACGCTATATGCCCTCACCAGAACGGGCAGAGGCTTTTATGAAGGAAGTAGAGCCACCTGTTGCCCCTAAAAAATTCTTGGTTTTCAAACCGCTGGATCAGTACAACGCCGAAGACATGCCGGAATTTATTATCTTCTTTGCCAGAGGAGAAGTAATTTACGGCTTGTGCAGTCTCGCATGGTATACTACAGGAGACTTTGATCTTGTACGTATGCCATTTGGAGCCGGGTGCACCAACCTCGTTACATGGCCACTCTATTATAAAAACAGGGGAGAAGAGAAAGTTGTGCTTGGCGGGGCTGATTTGAGCTGTCGTAAATACGCAAAAACAGACGAAATGAGTTTCGTCGTAACACTAAGCCTCTATAAGAAAATGCTGGAAGCTATGCCGGAATCTGCGCTATACAGCGAATCATGGGAAACTGTCCGCAAAAAATTAGAGCGGAGCAAAGTCGCCTGAAATCAAAATAAAACAACAAGGAGGAAGGATGAAAAAGAAATATTTAATCTTTGCAATAATAGGGATTCTTGTTTTCGTCGCAATTTTGACAAATCCCAATCAAGACAGGCATAAGGAAGTTATTAAAAACAAACTGAACTCATATATGCAGAAATCTATAAAAAAGAGCTTACCTGAAACAAATGACGAATTGGGGCAAGCGGGTCAAGCTCTTGGAATGATGTTCGGAGCTGCATTAGTTGATAGAGTAGTTGATACCCTTGTCAGCACAGACAACTATCTTCTGTTTTCAACGACAAAAATTAATTGGGAAGGGAAGAGCAAAGTCATCGGAATTGGAGCTTTTGGAAATGTCTATATAACAAGTAAATTGGATAAAGCACTGAATGAAGGCTTATTGAAAACCAATAAACTCAGCCCAGAATAAGCAGCGTTGCAAAAGCAGAAGCCATATAAATTATTGCCTAATTGTATTAGCCTTAATACAATTAGGCAATGCCAGATTTTTACAATATATAATCTCTATTATCTATGAGCTCAGGTATTACCTCAGCTCACTGAAATAACAGCATAAAGAAAACGTCTAAATACTATTGCCTAATTATCCAGCAATAAGTACGATTAGGCAATTTTGCTGTCCCACTTAACGTCAAGCCATCAACTCGTCAGCTATAAGGAGGAAGAAAGCAACATTATCGAAAATTACTTGCATTTTGATAACTTTTAAGTTAACTTTACAACATGAATGCGCAAAGACATATTATCTTTCACCAGAGCTATTTTGTTGATTTTTATTTAGAACAGTCTGAAAAAGTACAAGAAAAAGTAGAGTATATTTTTAAAATTATTCGTAATGTTCAAAATGTTCCAAAAAAATTTCTTGATCACGTAACAGGAACCGATGGGCTTTATGAGATAAGAGTCGAATTTGAAAGCAATATTTATCGAATTTTTTGTTGTTTCGACAAAGGTAATTTAGTGGTGTTGTTTCATGGTTTTCAAAAAAAGACACAGAAAACACCAAAAAAGGAAATTGATTTGGCGTTGAAACTAAAAGATGAATATTTTACCTTAAAGGATAAAGAAAATGAAAAATGAGAAACTCAGAAATGCTAAGAACTTTGAGGAGTTATTGGACATTAAATATGGAAAAATCGGCACTAAAAAACGTGATAATTTTGAAGAGCAAGCTCAGTATTATGTGATAAGTACAATCCTGAAAGAAGCTCGAAAAGAAGCCAGAATAACTCAAGAACAATTGGCAGAAAAAATTGGTACAAAAAAGAGTTATATTTCAAGGCTTGAAAATGGACAGTGCGATATACAACTTTCAACACTTTACAAAATTTTCGAGTTTGGACTTGGGAAAAAAGTAAATCTTTTAATCGGATAAATTGTCTACATCAAACGAGCGGCTTTGCAAAAGGGTAGCACCACCACGTTAAGCGACATGCGACGCAGCCAATACAGTCAGATGCAAAAAGCGAAAGCCGCTACACACGTTTAAACATCTTCTCTATTTCTCTCAGCGTAATTTTCGAAATAACAGGTCTTCCATGAGGGCAGCCTGAAGCAAAATCGGTTGAGTCCATTCTGGCAAACAGATGCTTTATTTCTGACGCGGAGAGAGGATGGCTCCCCCGCACAACGCTATGGCAAGCTACAGTTGCCAGTATATCATCTACCTTTTCTTTGAAAAGGCCGCTTGAACCGGCTCCGCCAAGCTCTTCAAGGATATCTTTTAACGCCTTTAAATATTCCCCATTTGAAAGAATTCTTGGAACAGCTTTAAGTATCCATGTATTCCCGCCAAAATCTTCCAGTTCAAAGCCTATATTATCAAGCTCTTCTGAAAACTCTTTAAGCAGAGCCACTTCTCCGTGACTTAACTCCAGCGTTTCCGGAAATAAAAGCCCCTGCTTTTCTATACTGTTTTTACTAAAGGAGCTTTTAAGCTCCTGAAACACCACTCTTTCATGGGCTGCATGTTGATCAATCAATATAAGATCATCATTATCCTGGCAGATTATATATGCAGACCTGAATTGGCCTATTATCTGGAGAGATGAAAAATATCCTGCCTCTTCTTTAATTTCATTTTTTGGGAGAGAAAATGGTTCAGAAGGCACAGGCTTTTCTTCTCTTACAGGAAGCTGGCTCGGCTGCGGAAAGTTAAACATAGACGGCTTTTTAGGAACACCTGAATATTTAAGAAGAGCATCTTTTACCGATTCAATTTTTGAAATTGAAGGTTCTGAAGGTTTTAAAGGTGTAAATAGAGGCTCTTTTTCAGATAACCATGGTGATTTTCTTAAGACGGATTCTATAGCATTCTGTATGGCAGCATGTACCCTCCCCTGTTCACGGAAGCGGACTTCATGTTTAGTAGGATGCACATTTACATCTACCTCACTGCTTGGAAGGTTTATAAAAAGGAGAACTACAGGATACCTCCCCTTTTCCATCACATTTTTATATCCCTGCATTAAGGCATGTTGTACTATTTTATCCCTTATAAAACGTCCGTTTATATAGGTATAAAATCCGCCGGATGTGGATCTGCTTATCTCTGGAGCGCTGAGAAGTCCATAAATCTCTATATCACCATCTTTAAATTCAATGTTAAACAGTTTTCCGGCATTTTTTACACCTAACAGATTACTGGCACGGTTTAGCATATCTCCGGGGAGGAGCTTGAAAACTGTTTTACCATCATTAATCCAGGTAAATCTTATATCAGGCCTTGAAAGCGCCAGCCTTGTGAGGACATCTCCTATATGCCCGGACTCTGTTTCGTTGCTCTTCATGAATTTAAGCCTTGCAGGAGTGTTAAAAAAGAGGTTTCTGACTGTTATTATACTCCCTTCAGCCATACCAAAAGCTTTTACATCACGTATTTTACCACCTTCTGCGTAAATTTCCGTACCTTCTATTGAACCACGCTCTCTGCTGGCAATTGTAAACCGAGATACTGAAGCTGTAGATGGAAGGGCTTCTCCCCTGAAGCCTAAAGTTGAAATATTGAACAAATCGTTATCATCAGCAATTTTACTGGTTGCATGTCGTTCTAAGGCAAGAAGAGCGTCTTCCTTTGACATTCCAAATCCGTTGTCACTGACCTTTATAAGGCGTTTCCCGCCGATTTCAGTCTCGACTATTATATCATTAGCTTCTGCGTCCAGAGAGTTTTCAATAAGCTCCTTAACAACAGAAGCCGGGCGCTCTACTACTTCCCCCGCGGCTATTTTATTGCTCAACTGTTCAGAAAGTATTTTGATTTTTATAGCCAATTCATACCCCTTAATTGCTCCAGTTATTAATATTCTTCGCTAAAGCGGAGTCATAATATCACAAAATATATCTTCACAATTTTATTTTACCCAATAATAAAACTAACTACTGTTTATTACTATTTTTTTGACATCAACAAATTAATTGGTATATATCCTAAACAAAACTTTAGTAAATAATTCTAGGAGTAATTTATGTTAACAAGAATAATATTGTTCGGAATTTTTGGCGGGCTTTGTGGCTTAGGGGCGCTTATTGTAATGGCCCTTATAGCTAAAAGTAGCGGTAAATTCTTTGATATACTCAATTTCGAGTATAATGACTCTTTATGGGGCAAAGTTGATGATTGGGCAATTCGTTATGGATATAAAGTTAAAGAAGACCATGGCACTTCTCGTCTTTATCAGAAAGGTGCAGGCTTCTGGACGGCTCCTGTAATGGTTGAGGTTTCACAAAATGGGAATCAATGCTACGTTAAAGCTTATATCATAATTAACGGCCTTATAGTAAAGAGTGATATGGCTCTGACCCCTCCGGGATTTATGTGCAAAATACCACGTGCAAAAGGGAAAACAGAAGTAAATGAGCTGATGAAAGAGTTGGGACAATATACATTCCAATAAAAAACAGCCCCCATAAATAATTCATAGAGGCTCTATCTTTCAATACTATGTCTGCCTCATCGGTGTAATATGTCCAATCGGGAAGAGGGACCAATTGTTCATAAACCCCAATGAAGCAGACAACCCTACAAACAGTTTCATAAACTGCCTGATTTTCTATATGGCTTCAGCGAATACTAATTAGCATTGGGAAAAAAGATTACATCAAGGCCAGGAGTTTTGAACAAAATAATAATCAAACTATTTTGTCGGATACTTCGGTAACCTGGCTGTCTCTTGAGACCCTTTAGGCTTTCCGCCCCATCCTCACGGATGGTTTAGTATTATCGTTTATCCTTATGGTTGATAACTGCTTTATTTGTATACGATATGGAATTCAGAAAAAAAAAGCAAGTTTTTTAACTGCAATAATTAAATTGTAAAAAGTAGCGAATAAAAGTCATATTCTAATCTATGGCTTAATATAAATCTCTCGTACCCCCATCAATAAGATCGTAATGGAAACGAGTAAACAAAACAAAGGTATTGTCAGGATAACTTTTGGGAAGGGCACCGAGAACCCCTATATGATTAAGAGTGCGTATTACTTCATTATCAAGTATTTTACTTCCTGAACTTTCCAATATTTTACGTTTTATGATCTCACCATTTCTGTTAAAAGTTATTTCTACGGTTGTGGTTCCTGATTCCCCCCTTATTAAAGCTTCATCAGGATAACGCCATACGCCGTATATCGCGTTTTCGAAACGTCTCATAAATGATCCTAACAGGATATCATCAGTATCAAGATGGAAAGCATCTCCTTCTTTTACCTTAGGATAATATTTCCTACTGTAATTCTCTTCAATTTTTGCCATATTTGCCGAATTCGGAAAAAGTGATGGTGAATGCCCGTTATTGTTAGGCTTTTTCCTAAATAATTCACCTCTTGAAGAGGTCTGCGGCAATGGATGCTGAACAGTGTTATTATTCACAGTATGAGACTGCTCTGTATTGAAATTTGCGGGGTTTGGCTTTGACGGGTGAGGTTCAGCAGCCATAGTTGTACGTATGGAAGTACCTTTTGGAACAGTTTCTCGAATTGTACGTTCTGTTCTATCACTCTCTCTGCTTGTCATTGACGGTTTTGACGGAACAGGCTGTTTTAAATCAGGCAAATCCGCCAGATCAACCATTACCGGCTCATCTTTTTGAACTACCAATTTCTCCTTTTCTCTGTAACTCAGAAAAAAAATAAACGCCAGAATATGAATGAGCAGAGAAAGGAGCAGCAGGTATATAAATTTGTTTTCAATATTTCTAAATTGTTTCATTGCTAACCTAAATTTTAAATTATCCTGGGATAACCATATAAATAGAAAAAAATCGGTAATGTGGCGCTATGAGGCTGTTAAAAAACAACCCCATTTACCACAAAGTTCACAAAGAGCACAAGCTGTCATTGTGGGTCAAGCCCACAATGACACAGTGAACATTATGCTTCCTTTGTATTCATTGTGGTTAAATGATAATTTATTATTGTAATTTATAAACAATACAATTTCTAGCATATATAACCACAACTCTTAATCGTATTGACACATATAGCATCAATCCCATACTATCCTACAAAACTATCAGGAAGATATTGAAATATGAGTAATACCCTACTGTTATGGCTAGTTTTCTGGATTCTTCTCATCGTCATGTTCATACTGGATATGGGGCTGTTCAGCCGTAAGTCTCACGAAATCCCATTTAAAGAGGCTCTTACCTGGACAATTATATGGGTTTCTCTGGCTATTACCTTTAATATATTCGTATATTTTGAGCTTGGACGGACTAAAGCCTTAGAATTTCTTGCTGGATACCTTATAGAACAGTCTCTGTCTGTAGATAACCTCTTTGTTTTTATAATGATATTTTCTTATTTCAATATAAAAAAAGAGTATCAGCCCAAAATTTTAAAATGGGGCATAATAGGCGCCCTTATAATGCGTGCTCTGTTCATAACAACAGGAATTGGCGTATTAGAATATTTCAGTTGGATGACCTATATTTTTGGGGCAATTCTCATCTTTACCGGCCTTAAAATGGCTTTGGGAAAAAATAACGCTTTAGACCCAGAGAAAAACCGACTGGTAAAGTTTATACGAAAATTTATCCCTATAAATGAAGAGAGTGAGAGTGGAAGTTTTTTTGTTAAAAGAAATGGCGTTTTTAGTGCAACACCTCTGTTTTTAACTCTCATCGTCATTGAAAGCAGTGATATTATATTTGCAATAGACTCTATTCCTGCTGTTCTGGCAATCACAAGAGACCCTTTTATCGTTTATACATCGAATATATTCGCCATAATGGGACTTCGTTCTTTATACTATCTGTTGTCGAACTTGGTGGGAATGTTTGCTTATTTAAAGATAGGGGTTTCTTTTATTCTTATATTTGTCGGCTTAAAAATGCTGTTGTCGCTAACTCCATACAAGCTGCCCATACAATGGTCGCTTGGAATAATTTTTGGGATTCTTTTTGTTTCAATAACTGCTTCACTAATTAAACCACAAAAAACACAAAAATAATTCCTCACAGAGGCACAGAGTTCACAGAGAAAATCTTTTAAACCAAATTAATTCAACCGCAAAACACGCGAACAGCACGAAATTAAATCAAAATCTTTTATTTATTCAACCACAAAGGACACAAAGTTTTACGCAAAGGACACTATTTTAATTATTTGTTAAAACCTTTTTTTATTAGGTTGTTTCGGGACGCCGAGGGCGCGTCCCCTGCATGTTTTATGTTTTTTTCGCGCTCTTCGCGTGTTTCGCGGTTCAATCAGGTTTCTAGTTTGTCTCTGTGTTCTCTGTGCCTCTGTGAGGAATTATTTTCGTGTTTTTCGCGGTTAAATAATGTTATTGAGGAACTATTTTCACCTGTACCAACGCATTTTTCGTTACCTTTTCACATATAAAAACAAAACCGTTCCATACAAGCCGCTCCCCTCTTTCCGGAAAACGGCCTAACTGGTTTAATATTAAACCTGCCAGAGTATCAAAAGGGACATCGTCCTCAAAAGAGAGCCCCAATAGCTCTTCAAGATCATTTATAGGTAATAGAGCATCTACTAAAAAGCTTCCGTCAGGAAGGCGCTTTATCCTCTGCGGTTCGTCACTGTCGTGCTCGTCCTCTATTTCCCCCACAAGCTCTTCCAGGAGATCTTCAGTAGAAACCAAACCGCTCAATCCTCCATATTCATCTAACACAAGGGCCATATGAACATGTTTTTGCTGCATCTCCCTTAAAAGATCATTCACTTTTTTCCCTTCAGGAACATAAAAAGGGGGGCGGATTATGCTATTAATATCAAAATCAGGTTCTGTAACCATTTTCCTCAGAAAATCCTTTATATGGAAAAAACCTGCGATCTCTTCAATAGTATTATG
>WQYY01000071.1 GCA_009780995.1 Desulfuromonadales bacterium | reverse complement strand
AGCCACAAAGGGTTAATTTTGTACTCTTTCCCCTCAGCTTTTATGGCGTCAAGAGCTGCCCTGTAAACCCGCACTACAGAAGCTACATAGTATATCCCCTTCATTCGCCCCTCTATTTTGAGAGAGTCAACACTTGCCTCAAGTATCTCAGGGAGGTGTTCTACAAGGCATAAATCACGGGAGTTAAAAATAAAAGTCCCCTTATCATCTTCTGTAACAGGAAAATACTCTCCTGGCCTTGTCTCTTCCACCAGAGAATAACTCCATCTGCACGGGTGCGAACATTCCCCCTTATTAGCGCTGCGACCAGACATTACACTGGATATAAGGCATCTTCCGGAATATGAAATGCACATTGCCCCATGAACAAACATCTCAAGCTCTATATCTGTTTTTTTCGAGGTCTCTGAAACGTTCTTCAGGGTCATCTCTCTCGCGAGATTAATTCTGCTGATTCCTTGTTTTTTCCAAAAGAGGCAGCTTCTCCAGTTAATTGTATTAGCCTGAGTGGAAAGATGAAGCGGTTTTTCAGGAGAAATCTCATGCACAAGCTGGACAACACCAGGATCTGCTACAATATAGGCATCGAAAAGGAGCCGTTTCAGCTCTTCCAGATACTCTTTAAGAGCATTGAGATCATCATTCCCAATATAACTATTTAAAGTGAGATACGCCTTAACCCCACGTTCATGGGCATAAGAGAGCCCTTCCCTCATCTCGTCAAAACTGAAATTATCGGCAAAATTTCTGAGCCCGAAAGCTTTACCCCCGAGATATACGGCATCAGCTCCGTAATGTACGGCTATCTTAAGTTTTTCAAGGTTTCCGGCGGGAGCGAGCAGCTCAGGCAGTTTCATAACCGATATCCTTCTGTTATACTATTTCTTTGTTCAGACAGTCCCTTACTCCACAGGAAAAAATCTTCGTTATCCCTTTATAATTACCATGTTATTAATAAGCGGATAGGCTCTTGATTTAAAGTTTGAACAAAGGGTATAGTAACATTCTTTTCAACAAACATCTCCATTTTTTCATTTAAATAAATAAGGTAAAAGACCATGACTCTTGACTTAAGAAAAGTGCCCCCACAAAGCCTTGAAGCCGAAATGTCCATTCTTGGCGGAATACTTCTGGACAATGAAGCAATAAACAGGGTTTTAGAAATAATAAAAGTCGAAGACCTGTACAGGGAGCCTCATAGAAAGATATTCAAAGGAATGATCGAGCTTAACAAGAACAACGACCCCTGCGATCTTATAACCTTAACAACAATAATGAAAAAAAGGGGGGAGCTTGAAGAGGTAGGAGGCGGTGCGTACCTTGCCACACTGGTAGATTACGTCCCTACCGCCGCAAATATCGCCTACTACTGCAAAATCGTAAAAGAGAAAGCAATAGCAAGAACCCTTATTACTGCCGCAACTGACATTGTAACAAAAAGTTTTGAAGAGCAGGCTGATGTTGAAGAACTTCTGGACAACGCTCAGAAGGTTATCTTTGAAATATCCGAAAACAAGCTGAAACCGGCATTCTTCCCTGTAAAAGATATACTTAAAACAACTATCCGTAACATTGAAAAACTATATGAGAAGAAAGAACATGTTACGGGAATCCCTTCTGGATTCCTTGATTTAGACGGAATGACGGCAGGTTTCCAGCAGGGAGACCTTATAATAGTCGCCGGGCGGCCATCAATGGGTAAAACAGCTTTAGCTCTTAACATAGGGCAGCACGCGGCAATACATACAGAACAGAAAACCCCTGTAGCGATATTTTCCCTTGAAATGAGTAAAGAGCAGCTTGTAACGAGGCTGCTATGCTCAGAAGCAAGAATTGACGCCAGCCGCCTCCGTACAGGGCATCTTATTGAAACAGACTGGGAGCGCCTTATGAATGGAGCAGGCAAGCTCCATACCGCTCCTATATTCATTGACGACACTCCGGCTATTTCGGTCATGGAGATGAGGGCAAAATGCCGCAGACTTAAAGCGGAACAAAATATAGGTCTGGTAATAGTAGACTATCTTCAGCTTATGCAAGGGGGTATTCGCTCAGAATCCAGACAACAGGAGATTTCAGAAATATCCCGCTCCCTTAAAGCCCTGGCAAAAGAGCTGGAAATTCCTGTAGTCGCCCTTTCCCAGCTTAACAGAAGTTTGGAAAGCCGTACCGATAAACGCCCGATGATGAGCGACCTTCGTGAATCAGGGGCTATTGAGCAGGACGCTGACGTAATCATGTTTGTGTACAGAGATTCAGTCTACTGCGATGGTTGTAAAAAGCGGGACGGCTCATGTACCAAAGAAGGGCATGACCGCCAGGCAGAAATAATCATAGGCAAACAGAGAAACGGCCCCATAGGCACAGTTGGCCTTGTGTTTAACGGTGAATACACGAAATTTGAAAACAGAAGCAGCAGAGACAGCTATTAAAGAAGAGGACAGAAATGGCAATTAAATACCACGCAATGAGAGAACTACCAAAGAAAAGCCCGTACACAAAAGGTGATGTTTTTGTACTTATCGGAGAGCTTTTTGGCAGAGGCTACGCCAATGGCATAGTAGATGAAGCCAAAAAAGCCGGAATGACCATTATAGGCACTACAGTGGGCCGTAGAGACAGCGACAACAATCTCCGTCCACTTACACCGGAAGAACTTGCAGAAGCAGAAACAACCCTTGGTGGAAAAATCATAAATATCCCCCTTGAAGCGGGATTTGACATGGAGCTTGCAGATGACGGAATATCCTTTTCCGAGCTGTTAAAAGGGATAAAACCTGACGCATGGGAGAGCTTCAGCCTAGATAATAAAAGGCTTGAGCAGGTAAGAGAAAAAGGAAAAGCCCGCTTTCTTAAAAATATGGAAACAGTAGCAGCAGAAATCAGAAAAATGCTGACGCCTGACGTAAAAATCCTCTTTGCCCATGCCATGGCAGGGGGAATCCCAAGAGCCAGGCTGTTCATGCCTATCCTTAACAGAGTATTCAAGGGAACAGGAGATAAGCACCTTGCTTCTAAACCTTTCTGGGATTCAGACCTCGGTAAGCTCTGCAAAATCAGCTTTGATGATGTAAGCGCGGACACATTCAAACATCTTCTGGACGCTACAAAAGAAATAAGATCAACGCATCAGGCAAGGTACACAGCGTACGGCTATCATGGCTGTGAAGTTCTTATAAACGGGGCTTATACCTGGCAATCGTACACACCGTACCTACAGGGCTGGGCTAAAATCCGTCTTGAAGAACATGCCATAAATGCCCGTAAAGACGGGGTAATTGCCACAGTATATAACTGCCCTGAAATACAGACCAACTCCAGTGCCTTGTTCATGGGGGTTGAAATATCTCTCTATCCACTTTTAGCAGCTTTAGCTAAAGAAGGAGATAGCGGAGCGGCAGATGAAATTATGACAGAGTGCAAAAGCCTTCTAAAAGATGAAGTAACAACAGAACAGCTACTTGAAACAGCCGATAGATACCTTTCTTCACCTCTTCTCAAACCTTTCAGCAATCTTCAGGATTGGCCTCATCACAGCACAAAAGAGGAAATGGAACTTATGCTGAAATCATCAGCAGAGCTTATAGAGATGAATAAAACATCAAAAGAGATTGTCTGCACCCCTCTGTCAAGAGCGGTATTCCAGGCAACCGGAAAGCTGATCTTTCATGACTCCTGGAGCTCAGAAGAGCCTGTAACATGGCTGAATCATGATGTTGTAGCGAAGCAGATACATATTGCGTAGATTGTGGCGGAGCTGGCGTCACAATTAAGTTGGTCACCTTTATTGAAATTTTGTCGCCTTTGGCGACGAAATTGAGTTGATTATATAGCAATTATACAATTAGACAATTTTCTGGACGTTATGATATGTACTATTAATTCCTATAAGCCTGGGTGTCACTTCAGCTTATAGGAATTACATCATTAAAAAACCAACTAAGATGATATTATTAATTTATATAATCAGGTAATAATATAAAACCTGGTTTCTCACAGAGGCACAGAGTTCACGGAGAAATCTTTTTTCATTATTCAACCGCGAAAGACGCGAAAAGCGCGAAAAAAGCATAAACCACAAAGAACGCAAAGAGCACACAAAGAACACAAAAAAAGAATTTTGAATGTTTTTAAAGTAGTGCCCTTTGTGAAAATCCTTTGTGAACTTTGTGGTAAAAATGTTTAACAATTTTCGCGCTTTTCGCGTCTTTCGCGGTTTAGTCAGATTTTTGGTTTCTCTCTAAAATCTCTGTGCCTCTGTGAGGAAATCATTTCATATTTCAGGAGATTCAGGTGAAACTCACTCTTACGGAAAAAGATTTAAAATATATCTGGCACCCATGCTCACAGATGAAAGATTATGAGGAGCTTCCTCCGATCGTTGTTGACCATGCCAAAGGCGTTTACTTGTATGATACGGACGGTAACCGTTATATAGACGTAATCAGCTCATGGTGGTGCAATCTTCTCGGACATTGCAACGAGAGAATCAATAACGCTGTAAAAGCTCAGTTAGACAAACTGGAACACGTTATATTCGCAAATTTTTCTCACTCTCCCGCTATTGATTTATGTGAAAAGCTTAGCAAGATCGTACCCGAAGGCCTTTCTAAATTTTTCTTCACCGATAACGGCTCGACAGCAATCGAAGCCGCTATGAAAATGAGTTTTCAATATCATTATCAGACAGGTAATCCGCAAAAAAAGAAATTTATGGCCTTAAGCGATGCTTATCACGGAGAAACTTTGGGTGCTCTCTCTGTCGGAGGGGTGGACTTATACTCTGAATTGTATAAACCGATCCTGCTTGATGTAATCAGGATTGAAAGCCCCGATTGTTACCGCTGTCCGTATCAAAACCAACGCGAAACCTGCCAGGCGGATTGTTTCGAGCATGCTGAAAAAGCTTTTGCGCGCCATGCAGACGAAACCTGCGCCATTCTGATCGAGCCGATTTTACAGATGGCAGCAGGAATGAAAATATATTCTCCCGTATATCTGAAGAAACTCAGGGAGTTCTGTACAAGATATAATGTTCATTTGATCGCCGATGAGATCGCAACAGGCTATGGCAGAACCGGCAAAATGTTTGCCTGCGACCATGCCGGAATTTCTCCTGATATTATATGTCTTTCCAAAGGGCTTACAGGCGGATATATGCCTATGGCGATTGCTGCTGTGACCAACCAAATCTATGACGCTTTTTATGCGGATTATTCTGAAGGGAAAGCGTTTATGCACAGCCACACTTACTGCGGCAATCCTTTAGCCTGCGCGGCCGCTCTTGAAGTTCTGAATATTTTTGAAGATGAAAATATGATAGATAAAGCAAAGGGCAAAGCTGTTTATTTTAACGAGCTAATAAAGCAAGCTCTCTCAGACAGCAGATGGGTGGGTGATATACGGCAAACCGGCTTGATTAACGCAATCGAACTGGTTGAAAACAAAGCGGATAAAAAACCTTTCGACAGCAGGCATAGATATGGATACCAAATTTACAAAAAAGCGTTAAAAAAAGGGGTTGTGCTCCGTCCCCTTGGAGATGTTCTCTATTTTAACCCGCCATTAATTATAGAAAAAGATGACATGGATTTTGCTGTTCGGGTATGCGCCGAATCTATTGAAGAAGTATTAGGGAAATAAAATATGAATTACAGTATCAAAATGAGAGCGGAAAAAGACGGCCGGCATATTTCGGGAGCGGAGAGAATTGTCCGCGAAAGCGAAATTGATGCCGCTCTGAATGCCCTTGTTAAGAGGGCACAGAACCACGCGAATGGAACTCCTGATTCTGTTTCGATAAAAATATCTAAAATAGACAGGCCTGTGCAAATCATTCCGTCTCTCAGCGTCATAGAACCGGAGATCCATAATATTGAAGAAGCAAAGGCGGCGCTGCTCTCTGAGCTTGCGCTCCTCGATTTGCCGGGAGAAAAAATTCTGGATATGTTTTATCCCCTGGAGAATATGAGAGGCGCGGTATTACTGGATATGAACACTTTAGAACGCCTTGAGCCTGACAGGGCAAGAGGATTGCGGGCTGCCAACATGGATTTTCTGGTTTCTAAGGAAAACAGCGGGGCTCGGAAAAATCATTTTAAAGAAGCGTTGTGCCTGGCAAGCAAAGTCGCAAATTGCCCTTATATCGCAGGCGAATTGTGCGCCTCAGACGACCCGGATTACACCACAGGTTATTTCGCTTCCAAAACCCGCGGCTACGTGAGGATCCCACATATCAAAAAAGCGGGAGAACAAAAGGGAGGTAGAATTTTTCTGTTCTCAGGAGAAAAAGAAAACATCGAAGAATGTATTGATTACATTGAAAACCAGCCGGTCATGATAAAATTGAACAAGTGAATGTATGCAGAACGCATTGCCAATAAGGAAAAAGATAAGACTTCAAGAGTATGATTATTCACATTGTTACGATGTGCGTAAAAGATTGGCATGAGATGCTGGGAAAGATTGATGTAGGGGCGAACTGTGTTCGCCCGCGCCTTTCCGAATATGGAACTATTGTAGAAAAAGAAATATCGTCTTTATCTGAAACCTATAATTCTATTAAAGTCATAAAATATGTTGTCATGCCAAATCACATACATATGATTATTACGATCGGCAGCAGCGGGCGAACAAAGTTCGCCCCTACAATTTCCCGGATTCTTAAACAGTTCAAGAGTTCAATTACAAAGAAAATAGGTTTTTCCCTTTGGCAAAAATCATTCCATGACCATATCATACGTGACGAAGATGATTATTTGCGTATATGGCAATATATAGACGAAAATCCGGCGCGCTGGAACGAAGACAGGTACTATAAAAAACAAGAATAGTATTAATAGAGGATCATTGCAGCTATGAATTTGGAACAAATCCTGATTCAAAAATTGGGAGAGATAAAGAAAAACAATCTGTACAGGCAGCTTCGCACTCTGTCAAAAGCCCAATCCAAAAACACGGTGATTGACGGAAAAGAAGTCCTTTTGTTCTCTTCCAACAGCTATTTGGGACTGGCTGACAATAAAGAGATCAAAAAGAAAGCCGTTGACGCCATCAGAAAATACGGGACAGGTTCGGGCGGCTCCAGATTGACAACTGGCAATTTTGATCTGCACATGGAACTGGAAGCTAAAATAGCTGCATTTAAAAGAAGCGACGCCGCAATTCTCTTCAACTGCGGGTACATGGCAAATACAGGGATTATACCGGCTCTGTGCAATGATGAAGAAACAGTTATTTTCAGCGACGCTTTAAATCACGCCAGTATCGTCGACGGCTGCCGCTTGTCCAAAGCAAAGACAGTGATATACGCCCATAACGATATAGACGATTTGAGAGAAAAGATAAAAGAAGTCCGCCCGAAAAAAGGAATGATAGTAACAGACGGCGTTTTCAGCATGGACGGCGATATTGCGGAGTTGCCCAAAATCGTACAGTTAGCTAAAGAAACCCGCCTCGCAGTTATGGTAGACGATGCGCATGCGACCGGAGTGATCGGCAAAACCGGCAGAGGAACCGCTGAATATTTCGGACTCTCCCACAGTGATATTGACGTTATGATGGGTACGCTGAGCAAGGCTATACCCAGCGAAGGTGGGTTTGTATGTGGCAGTACTAACCTGTGCGATTATTTGAGGAACAGTAGCCGGAGCTTTATTTTTTCCACCTCAATTTCTCCGGCAACAGTAGCGTCGTCCATAGCTGCGCTGGAATATATAGCCGGCCACCCCGAAAGAGTTACGCGCCTGCAAAACAATATTGCTTATTTAAATCATTCGCTGGAACGTATCGGCATATCGTCAAAAAGTAAAACAGCCATTATTCCGATTATAATCGGCGACGAAGAAAAATCTTTGGCTGCGTTTTATAAACTGTTCGAAATGGGGATATTTGTTCCCTGCATACGTTATCCCACCGTTAAAAAAGGGGAAGCGAGACTCAGGGTTACGCTGATGGCAACCCATACCCATAGCGATATTGATTATTTGACTGAATGTTTGAAAAGGGCTCTATGTTAGTTATGAAACGAGGGCTAATAGAGAATTAGGCAATCTTTTAAACGTTACTATGCATACTATTAAAACCTATAAGCTCAGGTATTACCTCAGCTCATATGAATTATTGTATTTGAAAACCAGTCAAAGTAACATTGTGTATTTGTATAATTAGGCAATAAAGCGAAGCGGCAACTTATTTCTGTTTCTCACAGAGACCCCCTTTTTAAACATTCATTTTCTTTTCACCACAAGGGGCACAAAGGTTTTCACAAAGAGCACGAAGTCATTGCTGACCTGCTTTTTTTGTGTTCTTTGTGAACCCCTTGCGTCCTTTGCAGTTTACGCTTTTTTTCGTGTTTTTCGCGTGTTTCGCGGTTCAATCTCTAAAACTTCTGTGAGAGATAAGTATCAGGTAAGATTCCACACAGCCATTTCAAAGATATCTTTCCAGCTTTTTGATATCTCTCTCACAACTGTCGGCTCAAAACCGCAGTGCATCATACACTGGGCGCAACGCTCATCTTTACCTACCCCATAACTGTCCCAATCAGTTTTTTCCATAAGTTCCGCAAAGGTAGGGTAATGACCGTCTGTTATAAGATAGCATGGAGATTTCCACCCTTTAGGATTTCTTGTAGGATTCCCCCATGGCGTGCATTGGAGTTCTTTCTCTCCCATGAGAAACCGTAGATACATCGGGGTAGACCAAAATCTATACCGCTTGCTCATTTCAAAGACTTCTCTGAACTTCTTTTCAATCTCTTTCCTTGCCAGAAAAAGATCTTCCCCTACATCTTCATAATCAAACCCTGGAGCTGCAAGTATCCCGTCTACGCCAAGCTCTGTTAATTTTGAAAAGAGTATGTCTATCTCTACGAGGTCTGTATTCTGGAATATTGTGGTGTTGGTGCAGACACGGAAACCTTTTTCTTTTGCCTTTTCAATAGCTTTTATAGCTATTTTAAAAGCCCCTTTTTTCTCTAAAATCCGGTCATGGGTCTCTTCAAGGCCGTCCATATGAACGTTAAGTGTAAAGTTACGATGTGGCTTAAGCTTATCCAGAGCCTCTTCAAGTAAAATTCCGTTGGTACAGAACTGGATATGTTTACCTCTTTTAAGAACGCCTTCCACAAGGTCGTAGACAGGAGGATAGAGCAGAGGTTCCCCCCCTGTAATGGTAACAATAGGGGCGGGACATTCATCAACAGATTTAAGACACTCTTCCAGAGACATCATCTCTTGTATACTATCCGCGTACTCCCTTATTCTGCCGCAGCCTGAACAGGCCAGGTTGCAAAGGTGCGTAGGTTCCAGCATAAGTACAAGAGGGTATTTCTCTCTCTTTTTAAGAGAGTTGGACATTATATATT
>WQYY01000070.1 GCA_009780995.1 Desulfuromonadales bacterium | reverse complement strand
TGCTCCGCAAAGTTCAACACCTATTACGTCATCGTTTGTATAAACACGAAAATATTCAGATGAGAAAACAGCTTGTACTCTCTTAGCTATTTTAAGATTATTTGAAGCAACAACCACAGCAGTAGGCATATCTTTTGCCACTTCCCGAGCAAAGCTCGGCCCGGAAAGTATCACAAAGTTTTGATACTGTTCTTCTGTAAGAAATTCTTCGAATATTTGCGATACCAGCTTTAGTGTATTGACCTCAATCCCTTTTGAAGCACTGACAATAATTGCATCTTTCTGTATAAATGGAATCGTCTTTTCAAGTACTCCTCGCAATACCTGTGATGGCACAACTGATAATATCAGCTGTTTCTCTTCTACCGCCTCTTCCAGCGAGTTTGTAAAAAACAATTCTGGAGAGAGCTCTATGCCAGAAAGATAAAGGTCATTAATCCTTTGTTCCGCCATTCTCTCTACAAGATCAGGTTCATATGCCCATAAAGTGACTCTATATCCATTCTTAGCCAGCATATTGGCAAGAGTTGTTCCCCAACTGCCCGCCCCTAACACACCTATATTAAGTATTTCATCTACCATAATAATCTGCCTTATAAATTTTTGGCTTTATATGAAGGGTGTTACCATAACAGCTCTTCGCGTAAGTGTGAATTTTAAATTTTTCTAAATATCGGATATCAAATAAACTAAAAAAACAAAAAAGCGCAGGAATTAGAAAAAAACGTTTTTTGAAAGGTTTAGTAAGGAAGACTGTCAAAACGTGGCATATCTTCCTATCGGCCAGAAGCCTTTAAAAAAGGCCAATAATGGCAGAAAATTCGACTCAGGTACTAAAGTATACATAGATTACATGGCTTACTTATCACTCTCCAAAATCTTTTGAATCAGAAGCATCTTCTATAAAATTTTCTTCTGAATTTTCATCAGCGTCTTCTTTTTCAGCTAGAGTTGCCACTGCCACAATTCTTTCATCGGGCTCCGTAACCATAAGACGAACGCCCTGTGTATTGCGCCCAATAACTGAAAATTGAGCTACTGAAACTCTTAATATTTTTCCCTGGTCACTAATAAGTATAAGGTCATTTTCGTCTGTTACCTGTTTAATCGCCACTACACAACCATTTCGGTCCGTAGTTTTTATTGTTATTATTCCTTTACCTCCCCTAGACTGGGTTCTGTATTCTGTAAGCGCTGTACGTTTTCCAAATCCATTCTCAGTAGCTGTGAATATTGTTGAACCTGTAAGATCATTTACTATCTCCATTCCAATAACAATATCGTCGTCTTCAAGGCTCATACCACGTACTCCACGTGTTACACGTCCCTGCGGCCTTGAATCCTCCTCCTTAAAGCGAATGGATTTACCGTTTCTTGAAGCTAACAGTACATCTTGTTTCCCGTCTGTCAAAGCAACAGCAATGAGTTTGTCCCCTTCATCAAGGTTTACAGCTAATGTTCCTACAGATCTCGGATTAGAGTATTCCATAAGAGGTGTTTTCTTAACAATTCCGTTGCGAGTTGCCATCATAATAAATCTATCCTGGGTGAATTCCCTCACGGGTAGAATTGCAGAGATTTTTTCACCTTCTGAAAGATTTAAAAGGTTTACAATGGCTTTCCCACGGGTAGTCCGGCTACCTTCAGGAATTTCGTATACTTTTAGCCAATAAACCTTTCCGGCATCAGTGAAAAAGAGCATATAGTCTTTTGTAGACGCTATAAAGAGATGCTCTACAAAATCTTCTTCTTTGGTTTTTATCCCTGTTTTCCCTTTTCCGCCACGGCGCTGAGCGCGGTAAAGAGAGACAGCACTCCGTTTTATATAGCCTGTATGGGTTATATTGACCACCATGTCTTCTTCAACAATGGTATCTTCCAATGTTATTTCTGCTGTCTGTTCTATAATCTCTGTGCGGCGGGGGTCATTAAATTTTTCTTTTACTTCCAGTAATTCTGATTTGACAATGGCAAGAATTTCTGTTTCTGAACCAAGAATTTCTTTGAGCCGCGCAATATACTTCAGTATTTCATTGTACTCATCTACTATCTTTTCACGCTCAAGACCGGTAAGGCGATGCAAACGCATATCCAAAATCGCCTGGGCCTGAAGATCCGAAAGGTTAGTTACGCCTTGATAACCTTCAGGTGCTGTAAGGTCGAATTTCAAAAGCCATTCAGGATCTGCAAACTTCCCAGCCATAAGCCACTCTTTTGCTTCTGCAGGATTTTTTGATGCACGGATTAGCTCTATCACAGAATCAAGCCAATCAAGGGCGACCTTAAGGCCTTCCAAAATATGGGCTCTGGTTTCTGCTTTTTTAAGTTCAAATATTGTACGTCTGGTTATTATCTCCTGTCTATGGTCTATAAAATGTCTTATGGTTTCTTTAAGTGTAAGTATTTTAGGCCTGTTCCCAACTATTGCCAGCATTATAACCCCGAAGGAAGACTGCATAGGGGTAAGTTTATACAATTGATTAAGCAGGACTTCAGGATTTTCATCTTTTTTAAGCTCAATGACTATCCGCATTCCATCTCTGTCAGATTCGTCACGGAGATCAGAAATACCTTCTATCCGTTTTTCCCGAACAAGTTCCGCTATTTTTTCTATAAGCCTGGCTTTATTTACCTGGTACGGTATCTCCGTTACTATTATTGATTCCCGTTCGCTCTTTTTATGTTTTTCGACTCTGGCTCTGGCCCGCATCTGAATAATCCCGCGGCCTGTTTTATAGGCAGAGATTATCCCTGCTTTACCATATATAAAACCTGCTGTTGGGAAATCGGGGCCAGGGATATATGACATCAATTCTTCTGATGTTATTTCGGGATTTTTAATAGCAGCAATAACCCCATCCACAACTTCTCCCAAATTATGAGGCGGTATGTTCGTCGCCATACCAACTGCAATCCCCGAAGAACCGTTTACAAGAAGATTCGGTATTTTAGCAGGAAGAACAAGAGGTTCCTGTAAAGAGTCATCGTAGTTCGGCCCCATATCCACCGTTTCTTTATCAAGATCTGTCAGCATTTCACTGGCAAGACGAGACATACGGATTTCGGTATAACGCATTGCTGCAGGAGAATCTCCATCTACAGAACCAAAGTTCCCCTGTCCGTCTACCATCGGATAACGCAGCGAAAAGTCCTGTGCCATGCGCACGATTGTGTCATATACCGCTGTATCTCCATGAGGATGGTATTTACCTATAACATCACCAACTACACGAGCAGACTTTTTGTATGGTTTGTTGTAATCGTTCCCCATATCGTACATGGCAAAAAGGCAACGCCTGTGAACAGGCTTAAAACCATCTCTAACATCTGGAAGTGCTCTCCCTATAATGACAGACATGGCATAGTCCATATAGGACTTCTTCATTTCATCTTCTATATTTACAGCTACTTTATTAATCTGGTTCTGCATTTTTTTCCTCTAAATAAGATAGGTCCTTCGCTGTTTATTAAATATCAAGATTAGATACATTAAGAGCATTTTTTTCTATAAAATCGCGACGTGGCTCTACCTGATCGCCCATTAATACTGTAAAAATTTCTTCTGCTTCTAACATATCCTCAATTTTAACCTGAAGGAGTGCCCTATTCTCCTGATGCATAGTAGTTTCCCAAAGTTGTTCAGGATTCATTTCTCCAAGACCTTTGTACCTTTGTATATACAAGCCTTTTTTAGCTATTTCCATAAATCTGGTGAGCAACTCATCATAAGAGTCTGTTATAAGCAGCTCTCTATCTTCTTCCAAGACCCTCAGCTCTCCATTGCCAAGAATAGCTTTCATCTTATGATAATTGTCAAAGAGCAAGGCATATTCATAAGAAGAAAAAATATCCATTACCGTATGATCAAGATGAATAAGTAAATTGCCGATTTTTAATATTGCTTTGTTTTCTTCTAGCCCGTATTGAAAATCTTTTTTAATTTCTTTCATTTTTTGAAAATATGCTTCAAGGTCTTTCAATTCTTCAAAACCGTTTTTTGCATCCACTGCCACCAGCAAACGCAGGAGCTCTTCATTAATACCTTTACGTACAACCCTGTCAAACATAGCTTTATAATCTATAATCTGCTTTAGCAAAGGAACAATCTGTTTGCCTTTTAAAGTTTTCTCTCCTGAATTCAAAAGAAGAGTCATATTATCCGTGCCTTCTTCCAGAAGGTAATTCTGAAGAGTACCTTCATTCTTAAGGTACTGTTCCTTTTTACCACGTTTGATTTTATAAAGAGGTGGCTGTGCTATATAAAGGTGCCCACGTTCTACAAGTTCAGGCATTTGTCTGAAGAAAAACGTTAATAGAAGAGTTAATATATGAGAACCGTCAACATCTGCATCAGTCATAACTATTATGCGGTGATAACGAAGTTTTGATATATCAAAATCATCTTTCCCTATGCCTGTACCAAGCGCAGCAATAAGGGTCCTTATCTCCTGAGAAGAGATCATTCTGTCAAAGCGGGATTTTTCAACATTAAGAATTTTGCCTTTTAACGGTAGTATTGCCTGATATTTTCTGTCCCTGCCCTGTTTTGCGCTGCCTCCCGCAGAATCGCCCTCTACAAGAAAAAGCTCACAAAGAGCCGGATCCTTTTCCTGACAATCCGCAAGCTTACCTGGAAGTGTCCCTATTTCAAGAGCCCCTTTCCTACGAGTAAGCTCTCGCGCTTTCCTTGCAGCTTCTCTTGCACGAGCGGCATCTATTGATTTTTCAAGGATTCTTTTTGCCACCTGAGGATTTTCCTCAAGATATGTAGCGAGTTTTTCATTTACAAGAGTTTCTACATAGCCTTTAACTTCTGAGTTACCAAGTTTGGTTTTTGTCTGCCCCTCAAATTGAGGCTGGGGAATCTTAACTGATATAACTGCTGTAAGACCTTCTCTTAAGTCCTCACCTGAAATTGAGATTTTCACATTTTTAAGTAGATTATTTGCAGTTGCATAAGTATTCATTGTACGGGTTAATGCAGCTTTAAACCCGACAAGATGTGTTCCGCCTTCATGAGTATTTATATTATTTGCAAAAGTAAATATTTTCTCGTCATAGGAGTCGTTATACTGCATTGAGATTTCCATCTCGATTCCACCTTTTTCACCCTTAAAATATATCGGCTGCGGATGTATTGGTGTTCTGGTTCTATTAAGATACTCTACAAAGGAGTTGATACCTCCTTCATAAAAAAACTCATGTTCTTTATCTACACGCTCGTCTCGTATGCAGATACGTACGCCAGCATTCAAAAATGCCAGCTCTCGAAGTCGTTGAGATAGGATTTCAAATGAAAACTCTACTGTTTCAAATATCTCTGCATCCGGGAAAAATGTTATTTTAGTCCCGCGTTTTTTAGTCTCTCCGTAATTTTTAAGCGGTTCTTCAGGAACGCCTCTGTGATAGGTCTGACGAAATACCTTGCTATCCCGTTTTATCTCGAGCTCAAGCTTTTCTGATAACGCATTAACAACAGAGACGCCCACACCATGAAGACCTCCGGATACTTTGTATGAGTCATTATCAAATTTTCCACCAGCATGAAGAACAGTTAAAACGACTTCCGCTGCAGACTTTCCTGTAGGATGCATGTCCGTAGGAATCCCACGGCCATTATCAATTACAGTCACTGACCCATCAACATTTATAGAAACATTTACATTATCACAATATCCTGCCAAAGCTTCATCAATGGAATTATCAACTATCTCATAAACCAAATGGTGTAAGCCTTGGGAAGATGTGGAACCTATGTACATAGCAGGACGTTTCCTGACAGCTTCAAGGCCTTCAAGAACCTTTATCTTTTCTGCTCCATAATCGCTCTGTTTTTCGTTATCCATGTAACCCCTCATTTACAGATCTGCCATTTTCTATGAAAAAAACAGTTTTAATCGACTCATCAGGTAATACTATTGAGCCTGCGTCTGTTGTAGTGATAAATACTTGCATTTCTCTGTCTAATAAAAATCTCAACATATGATTTACTCTTATCTTATCAAGCTCTGCTGTCATATCATCTAACAATAACAACGGATATTCTTGGTATAAATCATATATGTACTCAATTTCCGACATTTTAAGGGCTAATACAAAGCTCTTTTGCTGTCCCTGTGATCCATGCTGTTTTATGAGCTTTTCGTTAAGAAAAAAACCTATATCATCACGATGAGGTCCAACCAGTGTAGTACAGCACTCTTTTTCTTTGTTGGATATTTCTGACAAAGATTTTCTTAAGTTATTCTCAATATCTATAATATTATCTAAAAAAGCCAAAGGTTTTGAATGATAGCATAGTTTTACTTTTTCGTCACTAGAAGAGATATCTTGGTATAAAATCGAAAATTTTGAAGATAGGGCTTTAATATACGCATTTCTGATAAAAATAATCTGTGCACCTTTTTTAATTAACTCTTCAGTCCATGCCTCTATACTTCTGTAGTTTTTCTGTTTTAAAAGATAGTTCCTCTGTTTTAATGCTTTAAAGTATTCTCTATAGGCTTTCAGGTAATCCGGCTGGCAACTGAATATGGCTCTATCAAGATACCTTCTTCTTTGCTCCGGTGTTCCAGTTACCATAGCCAGTTCATCTGGTGCAAAAGCTATGACTGATATTGCTTTACAGTAATCTAAAATACGATTTGGATGTTTATTATCGATCTTAACAACTTTTGTACTTGGCTCTATTAAAACTTGTAAATCATTTTTCAAACAGCCAGATTGTGAAGAACATTCCAAAAAAGCAAAGGGTTGGTCCCATCTAATCAGGTCTGCTTGCTTTGGATTTCTGAAAGATTTTAAGGTTCCAATAAAAAATATGGCTTCAATATAGTTTGTTTTTCCATGTCCATTATACCCAGAAAATATATTAAATCTGCTATTGAAGTTAAGTTTTTCCTGGTCAATGTTTCTGAAATTTTTCAAGTATAAATTATTAATAACCATTTAGTATCTCATAAAAACAGCAAAGGCCACTCGAAAGAGTAGCCTTTGCAATAAAGTTAATTTATTACATGTTGATCATAGCCTCATTGGCATTATTACAGAAATGAAACCAGTTTCAGAAGCTGGCTTTAAAATTGCCGGAGAAACCTCGTTTTTAAGTTCAATTGTTACATTTTCATCAGGAATTACGTTTAGTACATCAATTAAGTAGCGGGCATTGAACCTTGCAACTACACTCTCACCGCTATACTCTATTTCTATTTCTTCACTCGCTTCTCCTAAATCAGGATTGCTTGATGAGATTGTAAGCAAATTCGAGTCTATATCAAATCGGATCCCCTTAAATTTTTCACTTGATAAAATAGCCATCCTTTTTAAAGAGTGCAGAAATCTTTCTCTTTTCAATAAAAGGCTTTTGTCATTTTCTTTTGGAATTACTTTCGTATAATCCGGGAATTCACCATCAATTAGCCTCATTACTATGGTTGTATTGCCTTTTATTAATGCTGCGTTATTATCCATAAAACCGAGTGTTATATCTCCTTCTTCCTCATCACTCAACTTCTTTAACTCAAGTATCCCTTTTCTCGGGAAAATAATCCCTTTATTTAATGAACTATTTGTATTAGCAGTTTCTATTTCCTGTTCTGCAACGCACAACCTATGGCCATCGGTTGCTACCATCTTAAGACTTTTAATGTCACTTTCTTCTCCTATTTTGCAAAATATACCGTTGAGATTATATTTCGTTTCATCATTACATATGGCATAAGCTGTTTGCTCAAGCATCTTGCTAAGTTTCAACGAACTTAAATTGATTGTTGAATTGCTGTCTATTTTTGGAAAAGATGGAAATTCTTCTGACGAAAGACCAACGATTTTAAATTTAGCTTTTCCACAAATTATTTCTATCCAGTCATTGTCCTTTGTTGAAAAGTTTATATTTTCGTCAGGGAGCTCCCTTATTATTTCGTACAGTTTCTTAGCTCCAACAGTGATCTTGCCTTTTTCTACGACATCAACATTGTAAGTGCTTTTCATTCCTACTTCCAGGTCTGTTGCTATTACGGTCAGACTTCCTTCATCAGCTTCCAGAAGGACGTTCGATAAAATTGGCATCGTATTATGCTTCTCTACAATGCCTTGTATTTTTTGAAGAGCTTTGGCAAAATTCTCTTTTTCTATGATGAATTCCATAGTACCTCCGTACTCTTGTTTTTATTATTTAATATATAATTTCAGTAGTAGAAATAGGTCTTGTTAATTTGTTAAACAATTTTGTAACTGTCTGAAAGGTAAATAAAAATGGAATAGTAAGGCTGTTATTTTTCTGTTTATAATATTAACTTTTTCCACAGTTATTATTGTTTTCCACAAATTTATATTCTTATAAACATGTTTTAAATATCATGTTAACAGTTTGTTTTTTAGAAATTCGTATGTTGTTTTTAAATCTTGGTCGTTTTCAAGTTGTTTACTGATTTTTTTTACAGCATAAATCACAGTCGAATGATCTTTGCCGCCAAATTTTTCTCCAATTTCAGGATATGATGACTTTGTAAGCTCCCTACATATAAATATGGCTAATTGACGCGGGATTACAAAGTTTTTTAAACGTTTGTCGGATTTAAGATCAGCAATTTTAATTTTGAAATGGTCTGAAACTGTTTTTTGGATTTGATCAATACTTACTTCCTGGCTTTTATCAACAATAATAGCTTTCAGTATATCTTTAGCCATTGTAAGTGTTATTTTGTTTTTAGTAAGGCTCGCATATGCTCCAAGACGTATAAGCATTCCTTCCAACTCTCTTATGTTTGTCGTAGAACTTGAGCCAATAAGCAATGCAACATCATCAGGCAGGTCAATGTTGTTAAGCTCGGCCTTTCTTTTAAGAATAGCAATCTTTGTTTCTATACCAGGAGGTTGTATATCTGCTATTAAACCCCACTCGAACCTTGATCTTAAGCGTTCTTCAAGGCCTGGGATCTCTTTTGGAAATTTATCAGATGTTACAACAATCTGCTTGTGTGATTGGTATAATGCATTAAAAGTGTGAAAAAATTCTTCTTGAGTCCCTTCTTTTCCAGCCATGAACTGTATATCATCAATAAGTAAGATATCAGCCTTACGGAATTTTGCTCTAAAATCTTCCATTTTTTTATGTCTAATGTTGTTTATCATCTCGTTCATAAAAGTTTCGGAAGTATAATAACATATCTTCATATCCGAATTTTCTTTTAAAAGATGATTTCCAATTGCAACCATTAAATGGGTTTTTCCAAGCCCAGATCCACCATAAATAAATAAAGGATTATATTTTTCAGAAGGGTTTTCGGATACTGCCATGGATGCAGCATAAGCAAATTCATTACTTGGGCCGCACACAAAGGTATCAAAAGAATATTTTTCGTTTAAACTAGAAAAAAAATTCATGTTTTTAGGAGTGCTTGCAAATGACGGAGAGCTTTCTGTTATAATTTCTGCAATTTTATAGTCACATGAATCTGTTATTTTAAGCTTAATATCAAATATTGAGTCGGTTAAGGTAGTTATAACTTCTCTTATTAGTGGCAGATA
>WQYY01000069.1 GCA_009780995.1 Desulfuromonadales bacterium | reverse complement strand
GAGGCATTTGTTGCTGTTATCGGCCCGCTGGTGGAAGTGCCTGTGTTGATAGGGTTGGTAAATGTGGCTCTATGGCTCAAAAAGCGCTGGTTTATGCTTTCCAGCTAGAGAAATTAGGAAAGCAGCGGTATTGCCTAATCGTACTTTTTTTGTATAATTAGGCAATATGCTAAATATCAAAATATACAGTCTGCTATTTATATCAGCCCAGGTATTACCTGAGCTGATATAAATAGTGTATATAGAAAATTTGATTAAAATAATATTGCCTAATTGTATTATAATAAAGATAATTAGGCAAGTTTTGCTGCTCCCATTTCTTAATGAGAAGTAGCAAAAACAATTAAAGAAAAGTGTATGAATGTGGATATTACAAACTCCCAATATGCAACACTGCAGCACAGAAACTTGCTGCGCATACGGGCCTTTGCGTTGATTATTTTCCACATGCTCATCACAACAGCCACAACGGTCTCGACGGCAGGCGCGAGTGCGCCATCGCAAGAGCGTACCAATACCCCTGCAAACACTGCTCAGGACTCGCGCGAACTTGTTGTCGTGCTTCACGGCCTTGGACGCACAAACGCCTCTATGTGGCGAATCACGCGCGCATTGGAGCATAGTGGCTATCGCGTTGTCAGTTGCACATATCCATCGCGCACAATGCCTGCTGAGGAAATCGCGAGCAAATGGCTCCCGCAACTCCTTGCCGAAAACAACGCCGCCACCGCGCCCCGCGTGCATTTTGTAACGCATTCGCTCGGCGGCATTATTGTGCGGCTCTGGCTGCGTGACTGTGGAGCGCCTGCCAACATGGGGCGCATCGTCATGATTGCACCGCCAAACCACGGCAGCGAAATTCCCGACCATCTTGGACACAATCCGTTTTTTCGATTTTTCACCGGCATAAACGGCATGCGACTCGGCACCTCGCCTGATTCGCTGCCATGCTCCCTCGGTGCGCTTCCGCCACACGTCGAACTGGGCATCATCGCTGGCAACCGTTCGCTCAACCCGCTTTTTTCCTCGTGGATTCCCGGCCCCGATGATGGCAAAGTCAGTGTTGCCAGCACCAAGCTGGAAGGCATGTGCGACCATATCGTTATGCCTTATTCGCACACATGGCTTACCATACGCAGCGCAGTGATTGAGAAAATAATCGCGTTTCTGCACGACGGGAAATTCAAGGCAGCGGAGTAATATGAATCTGTTTTTATATTTTGAATGGTTCAAAAAATAAGGTTATAGTGTAGAAAATTTGTCTGCCTCTCTTTATGAAACGATAGAAACTAACGTATTTACCTAATGACACAGGATTTTGGTTCATAAACAATAGGAATTTGAAATTATATGCCAAAAAAAGAAACAATAAATGTCAAAGGTACAGAAATAACAGTAATCACCACAAAGGAAAGTGATTACATTTCATTGACCGACATGGCAAACGCCAAAGCAGGGCAAGCGCGCGCTGCCGATGTTATAAAAAATTGGATACGCACACGTACAACACTCGAATTTTTGGGCACTTGGGAACAACTTTACAACCCCGATTTTAAAGTGGTCGAATTTGACCACTTTAAAATGCAGGCGGGATTACCCTCCTTTGTCCTAAGTGCAGGCGAATGGATTACGAAAACCAAGTCAATTGGAATCTATGTCAAGCAAGGGAAATATGGCGGAACTTATGCACATAAAGATATTGCTTTTGAATTTGGGGCAGCAATCAGTGCAGTTTTCCGACTGTTTTTAATCAAAGAGTTTCAACGCCTAAAAGAAGAAGAGTTGCGACAAAAATCCCTCGAATGGAACCTGCAACGCACGCTTTCTAAAATCAATTACCGTATTCACACTGATGCCATCAAGGAACATATTATCCCCAATATAGTTACCAAAGAGCAAATTTCCTATACATATGCCGAGGAAGCCGACTTGCTGAACGTAGCTCTTTTTGGAATGACAGCAAAACAGTGGAGAGATACAAACCCTGATTTAAAAGGTAATGTCCGCGATTACGCCACGTTGGAACAGTTGGTAGTGCTATCAAACATGGAAAGCATAAATGCGTTGCTTATTCGGCAGGAACTTTCACAAAGCGATCGGCTGGTGCAGTTAAACAACGTAGCGATTACACAAATGAAATCGCTAGTTGAAAATAAAAATTTAAAGATGTTGAAATGAAACTCGACGTATAGAGCTGTAAGATGAATATCAATATTGCCTAATCGTATAATTTTAGTAGAATAAGGCAATATACTAAATGTTGCAATATACAATCTATATTACCAGTTAGCTCAGATATAATTTGAGCTGATAAAAATAGTGTATACAAAAAATAGCTGAAATAATATTGCCTAATTGTATTATAATAAATAGGATTAGGCAAGTTTCTAATTGGAGCTAAACATGTCTAAAAAACCTTTACTACTTACAATCCTTGACGGTTGGGGAATAAATCCTGATAAAACCGGAAACGCGGTGGCAATGGCTAATACCCCAAACCTTAACTCTCTTCTGCAAAACTACCCTCACGCACAGATTCAGGCTTCAGGTTTGGCAGTAGGCCTGCCTGAAGGGCAGATGGGAAACTCAGAAGTAGGGCATCTTAATATAGGTGCAGGCCGCATAGTCTATCAGGACCTTACAAGAATCAGCAAAGCGATTGAAGATGGTGATTTTTTTAAAAATCCTGTTCTCCTTGACTGTATGGAAAAGACCAAAGCTGCCGGTGGCCATCTTCACCTTGCTGGCCTGATATCTGACGGTGGGGTTCACTCTCTTAACAAACATCTTTACGCCCTTGTTAAAATGGCAAAGAATCAGGGTATAAAGAATATTTTTATACACTGTATTCTCGATGGCCGGGATACTCTCCCTTCAAGCGGAGCGGGATATATTGAAGAGCTTGAAAAAGAGCTGACAAACATTGGAGCAGGAAAGATTGTAACCGTAATAGGGCGTTATTACGCAATGGACAGAGATAATAGGTGGGAGAGGATCGAAAAAGCCTACAATGCCATTGTATATGGGGACGGAGAGTATGCTAAAACAGCAAAAGAAGCTGTAGCCAGAAGTTATGAAAAAAATGTTACAGATGAGTTTGTTATCCCAGCAGTAATTACCGGAGTTGATGGAAAACCGGAAACTTTAAGGGACGGAGATGGGTTTATACTTTTTAACTTCCGTTCAGACAGGGCAAGAGAGATAACAAGAGCAATTGCCCTTGATGACTTTAATGGATTTAACAGAACAAACCGACCAAAATTAGCTGAATATGTCTGCATGACCGAGTATGACGCGACTTTTAATCTACCTATAGCCTTTGCGCCGGAAATTTTGACCAATATACTGAGTAAAGTGCTTTCAGATAATAAAAAGACCCAATTGAGAATTGCGGAAACGGAAAAGTACGCTCATGTAACTTTCTTCTTTAATGGCGGTGTGGAAGAGCCTTATCCTCTGGAAGAGCGGTGTCTTATACCCTCTCCTAAAGATGTGGCAACCTATGACCAAAAGCCGGAAATGAGCGCCTTCCTTGTAACTGAAGAGCTCCTTAAACGAATTGATGAAGATAAGTATGACGTTATTATTCTAAACCTGGCAAACTGCGATATGGTAGGGCATACAGGCATTATTCCCGCCGCTGTAAAAGCTGTTGAAGCTGTTGATCTATGTGTAGGAAAACTAGTTTCTAAGATACTGAAAAAAGAAGGGATTACCATTATAACTGCCGATCATGGCAATGCAGAAAAGATGTTAGACGAGAATGGAAATCCTTACACAGCCCATACATGTAATCCTGTATGGTTTATCCTTGTAGATGAGGCCAGAAAAGGGTCTATACTAAAAAACAGCGGAAAACTGGCAGATATTGCCCCAACTATTCTTGAGCTTATGAATATAGAGAAACCCAAGGAAATGACAGGAGAAAGCCTTATATGACATAAGCTTTTGAACACCTGCGACGTTGCCAACCTCGCATACCGCTCAACGCCTGTAGGGGCGCTCTTTAATCGCCCGTATTATCGGACACCCACTGTGCGCCACTACATTCTACACCTTGAAAACCCTCCCCCCGTGCCTCACACATACGGCTTAAAATCCTGTACCATTGTGACTCTTATTTCTACCCATTACCACTAGTTTCATACCCGCCCTGTCCGTCCGATAATCAGGTAGCAGGTAGGCAGGTCTAACTAAAATTAAAATTTTTTGGCTTTAGTGAAAAAATTAATGCTATTTATAAATCTCTTGACAAAAATTTGATATAAATTTTATAGTTATTTTTATTAAATTGCCATTTTTTGAATATGTTGCAGAGCGACTTTTCATCATGGCTTTTCCCATTTCTGTTCAATATCCTTACATTAATGTGTCTCAAAAAAGTGGGATAGAATTAAAATTAAAATTCACATAAGAGACTTTTGTAGTTATAGCTGCTTTTATCACCTTTAATGTATGTGAAATAGTATCAAATTTATAAAACCGGGAGGACACACTGTGAACAAAATTTACAAAACGATCTGGAAAGATGACCTTTGCGCATGGATACCTGTAGCTGAAATAACAAAATCTCACAAAACAAGCCGTAATAATAAAAGGAAGCTATCAATTGCCGCTATTATGGGCGCTACGGCTCTTGGCCTTGCCTTCTCATCCTCCGCTTATGCTGCTGACCAGAACATCGCACCTTCATGGGATCTCAGCAATTATCAGACAAATACCTACACCTTAAATGGTGGCTCTACAATTAATTACGTAAATTCCTTTTCTATGGCAACCTATAGTAACCCGTTATTTGCTGTCCCTTACGCAACGTTGGAAGCTGGCGGTTATATCATTCAGGACTTTCCGGATGGCATCAACAACCATACCGAGACTATCACTTTAGGTGCCCAGAATTATAGCGTAAGTATTCCCGATATCACTACCTCCACTTTAGGAGCCGCAACTTTAAATGTATATGATTCAAACAATTTTGTCTTAAATACCAGTGATATGGCTAGTAGTAACGCTTTTATGATCGCTCAGCCCGCAGCAGACAGTAATATATTTAATGGCTTGAATTTAGCAACAGTAACGAACGGTACGCTGAATATTGATGTGACATCTGACAATTTAGGTAACAGCACCGGCACGCTTAGCACTAGTCCTCAGACTATAGGGGCTAAGAATGCGGTTCTTTTCCTGGCACAAAGCAATGGCCCCGCAGATACGGCAAACGTAGCGCTGACAAGAGATATGTCTGTCAGTTTTGGAGATGGAGTGATACCTCCTGCCTATGGGAGCAATCCGCAGACTGCGGTAGTTAGCGGCACTATTGTCACTTTTGCGGGAACATTTCAGGCATTTGATGGCTCAACGCATACCGTAACCGACATTACTAGCCTGCAAGCCTACAATAACTGGCTGGTTAGCGAACTAGAGAACGGGGATATGGTTACTGCCAGCGGAGCTCAGTATGCATCTGATCTTCAAACTTACTATGCACAGCAACTTCAAAAGGCTTATACACAGTCTAATGAGACGTATGATATAACATATAACTCTACAATGGGTGTATACATTGATCCTAACGACGTGATATACGCTCCGGTCGTCAAACAGGTCGTAGCCCAGGCAGATGGCCTCGGCGCAACAGCAACTGTTGAAAATGGCGTCACTGTGTGGTTAACCACTCCAAGGGGGCCAATGTTCAACTACTATCCAAGCGGAGTCCTTTATGGCACTAATGGAGGAACTGTAATTAATAATGGACTTATTGCAGCAAATAATGCAGGTACCATCTATCTTGATAGCGGTAGTACCGGCATCAACAACGGTATTATAGATGTTGGCTATCTATCCACTATCGACGATCCGACCCCCATTAGCGGCACTATTAATCGGGAGAGCGATATCACAGTATCAGCAGGCTCGACTTTCACAAATAACGGGATCATTAATACGTTTACAAGTGATGGAGGGTTGACCCAATCTAAGTACTCAGGAATTGATGTTTATGGAGGGTCCACTGTAATTAATCATGGAGCTATCAATGTCAGTATTGTAGCTTCCACTGCAAACAATAATTTTGACGGCGTCTTTCTCTCGGATGCCGGTTCCAGTTTCACTAATGCTTCTGACGGTGTAATCTATCTTGGAAGAAGCCCCAGTGTTGATCTTAGTGCAGCTCCTATTGATCAGGGAGGAGCGGATGTAACTACCAAGCATCTCCGTACCACCGGCGTCTATGCCCAGGCCGGCACTACTGCTGCCAATGAGGGTAATATAACCATCGGCAGCCTGACATCTCAGGCCTTTGGTATGTATGCCGTTGGCAATGGTGCTTCTATCACCAATGAGACAGGCGGCGAAATCATTGTCAACGGAGCGGTGCTGGGATCCCAAGGAGGCATTAACAACGGAATGTATATAGATGGTACAGGATCAAGTGGATCAAGTGTGACAACAGGGACTAACGACGGCACTATCACCTTGAACGGCGTCAATGCCATAGGCCTTCATATTATATATGGCGGTCAGGCCACCAGCACCGGAGATATCAATGTCAATGGCGGCTACGACGCCACAACTAAGCTTCGCAACTACGGTGTTGTATCGGAAAGCCCAGGTTCTGAGGTTACCATTACCGGAGCGGTTAATGTAATCGGCGACTATGCAGTCGGAGTAATGGCACGGCAAGCCGGAACAGTGACTATTATAGATCCCGGCGCAGTAACGCTTAGTACAACTGCTACAAATCAGATCGGTTATTATGCCTATGGCGTCGGTTCAATAATTGATAATCAAAGTACGGGAGCAGAGGATGCCGTAGGACCAAACTCAACTCTGTACCGTGTGGAAGCTGGAGCAACGTTCCTGGGTGGAGAAGGGGCACTTTCACACCTTGCTGCATCAGGCCAGAATTCTACAGTGGTAGCAGCGGTCGGCTACACCGGCAGCACCCCTTCAACCTTTAACTCCGGTAACATGACCATAGATGTCTCAGGAGAAAATTCAACAGGCGTTCTGGTGCAAGGGGGAGCTCAGGGAAAGATCTCCGACCTCGCCACTATTAACCTGACCGGGGATGGAGCAACTGCAGGGGTAGCTGATGGTCAATGGGTCAACATCCAAGAGGCTAAATCAGGTGGACTTGTAACAGGAGCAGTAGGGGATCCCACCCTTGATGCAGGAGCAGCTGGTTTCGGAACAGGAACATTACTGGTAGGGGATGCAGACCTCAATTCTTCTATGAACGATGTAACAGGCTACTTAGCTATGAATGGCGGAACCGTAGCTAACACCGGCGATATTGATTTCAGTGGTACTAATACTACCGGCATTAAGGTTTTAGCTGGCTCCGCCGGTATCAACTATGGCACTATAACTATTCAGGATAGCGGAATCGCTTTATGGGCAACGGGCGAGGGAGCCAAAGCTACCGCTATGGACGGGTCAACTATTAATGTAGATAACGACAATGCGCAAGCTATCCTGGTGCAGGGGGGAGCCACCGGCATACTTAATGCCGGCGCAATCATAAATCTCAATGGTGTTGATGACATAATCGGTACTTCTGACGGTAACGAATATGGTACTGACGGAGTGACAGTCATCAGGAACAGTGCTAATTCTAATTTGATCTCGTATCTGACAATCGACACGACAACGCCGGACTCTACCGGATTTATAGCTCAAAACAACGGCACCTTTACTAACAACGGAGATATAACATTCAGCGGCGTTGACAGCAACGCTGTAAAAGTACTGAGCGGTAATTTCGTCAACAACGGGAGTGTCACAGCCGATGGGACAGCAGTCTATGTAGAAGGCGCCAATTCCACCATACAGAACAACGACGGTGGAGCAATCCTGGCAACAGACGGTAGAGCGGCCATAGAACTTGGACCGGATGCAAACTTGAATCTTGTTGGGGCGGGAGCAAGCACAATTGAAGGGCAAGGGACTGCCGACGCAGTGCTGATTGATCCGGGGGCTGCAGGTTTGACGGTGAACGGCGCCCATCTTATAGTTGCAGCAGCAGACGCTACAGGTAACGGTATAGAAAATGCCGGTGAAATCTCCGGCATCCAATTGCTGAATACAACCATTGACGTAGTGGACGGCAAGGGGGTACGCACAGCAACAAGCCTTGCTTCTATCAACACCGGCACAATCAACGTAGCAGGCTCGGGAATTGGTATTGCATTTGAAACAGCAACCGGCACTGCCTCAGCCAATCCGCTTGACTTGTCCAGCTCTCCCGGATTGACCATAAATGTAGATGACCCAACCGGCACAGGCGGAACAGGAATTTTGGCAAACACAACAGGTGACGTAAAAACAGCAGTAACAGTAAATGTTGGCGCAACAGGAGGCTCGGCCCTACTGCTTGGCGCAGCGACAACAACAGCGACAAACAGCGGAGCGCTAACCTCAGCCTCAACAGCACCTGTAGTGGACGCCACAGCTCCATCAGGCGAAACCTTCACCAACGACACAGCAGGAGTAATCACAGCGGCATCTACAACAAACACAGCAGTAAAATTCGGCAGCGGAAACGATAACTTTATAAACAGCGGGATAGTCACCGGAATAGTTGATCTTGGAAACGGAACAAACACAGCATTACTAAACACTAACTCCTCAACTACAAGCGTAGTAGGAGGAACAGGATCAGATACAGTAACAGTCAAAGGAAATGCAGCATTTACCCTACTTGACGGAGGAATAGGTTCAGGTTCTGACACTCTCATATTTGACGGCGCAACCCATACCCTGTCTGCTGCCAGTGACATCAATCACTTTGAAACAATGAATCTTATAAACGACTCGACAATTACCACGGCTGACCCCATAAAAATGACAGATACAGCAGGAGGAGTCGGAGCAATATTTATTGAAGACGGATCAACCCTTGCAATAGCAACCCCTGCAGGCTATACCCTGGATCATACACTGACCGGCACAGGACTTATCACTGCGACAATGGTAAATGGAGCAGACGCTCTTAACTTTGGTTCGGGTACGGGAAGTGCTTTTGCCGGGACGGTAGAGCTTGGAACGGGGTCATTTAACCTTTCCGGCTATAACACCACCGCCTTAACACACGCCACGTTGTGGCTCGACACAGGAAACACAACAACAGTAGGAAACGGGCAGCAGACAATAGGTAACCTTACCATAAACGGTGCGACAGTCATCTTCAACGCCCATGTCCCTTCTGATCTTGTATCTCCTGCCAACATCCTCACAACAAACCTTGACGTATCCGGTGGAGGAACGGTCCAGATTGATCCATCAAGCTTTGACAACAGCCAGCCATTACCAAACACAAGCCTCCCTCTGTTACAACAGGACGATGTAACGGCAATGACCAGACTGATCCAGGCTACAGGAGCAGTGACAGGCACAGGAGGTGATCTTACCCTTACAGATCTGAATGGCAACCCAATAACTGATGCTCAGACAGTTGATATACTCCAGAACGGTACAAAGGTAGCAGAAGGTATCTATGACTACGACCTGCTCACCTCCTCAAACGGAACAACACAGGATGGGCTTTACGTAGGGTATGGGCTTCACGAGATAGACCTCATAGGAAAAGG
>WQYY01000068.1 GCA_009780995.1 Desulfuromonadales bacterium | reverse complement strand
GGAAAAAGCGCTGGAAGACATAAAGAAAATGCTTTCTCTAAAAGCTCAGGTTATTCGCAGCGGAAAGCGTTTGGAAATTGACGCCGCAGAGCTAACCATGGGCGATGTTGTAATGCTAAGCCCCGGCGATAAAATTCCGGCCGATTTGAAGCTCATCAGAACAGACAATTTGAGGATAGAAGAATCGCCCCTTACCGGTGAATCAGTACCTACAACGAAGCAAACTAATGCTTTACCAGAAGATACGATGCTGGGCGATCGCATTAATATGGCATTTTCGAGTACAACGGTCAGTGCAGGTACCGGAATGGGCATTGTAGTTGCCGTAGGTGAAAACACGGAAATCGGCAGAATTAATCAAATGATGTCCGATGTGGAAGAATTAACGACTCCTCTATTAAAACAAACTGCAAAGTTTGGAAAAATAGTTTCTGCTGTAATTCTGCTGGGCTCTGCTTTCATATTCCTTTTTGGTCATTTATTCAGGGACTACGGAACCCAGGAACTTTTGATGTCTGTTATAGGGCTGGCTATAGCGGTCATTCCGGAAGGGTTACCGGCCATTCTTTCCATCATTCTCGCCATAGGGGTGCAAAATATGGCGAAGAGGAACAGCATTGTCCGTACTTTGCCTTCAGTCGAGACATTAGGCTCTGTTTCTGTAATTTGCTCTGATAAAACCGGAACGCTTACCAGAAATGAAATGACCGTAAAAACCTTAGAAACAAGAGACGGAGAGTATGATGTAACCGGAACAGGCTATGCTCCTGATGGAGACCTGCTTTCAAACAATGAAAAAGTCGATTTCGCGAAAGAACCTGTGCTTAAAGAACTTATCGAAAGTTTTAATATTTGTAACGAAGCCTCTTTGAGTAAAGATACGGACGGACAATGGATTATAAACGGAGATCCGACTGAAGGCTCTTTGATTACACTGTTTCAGAAAGCTGATATTGACCATACCCCTGTTGAACGGATATCTACTATTCCCTTTGATTCAGAATATAAATACATGGCTACTTTGGTGGAAAAAGGCGACCATAATGTCATTTATATAAAAGGTGCGCCGGATAAGTTAATGGATATGGCCGAGTTTGAAAAAATGGATACCGGAGAGGAGCCTTTTGTAAAGGAACACTGGGACAGGCAAATATCGCAAATTGCTATACGCGGGCAACGTCTTATGGGGGCTGCTTATAAAATCGTAGATAAAAGCGTAAAAACTATAGATCACAGCGATATTCAAACCGGAATCGTATTTCTGGGGCTTGCCGGCATAATAGACCCGCCTCGAGAAGAGGCAATTTTTGCTATCAGTAAGTGCAAAGAGGCAGGCATTACCGTAAAAATGATTACAGGCGACCATGCCGACACAGCGCGTACTATAGCGAGAGAACTTGGCATTGGCGATGGGACAAAGGCGTTACAGGGCAAAGATTTAGAACAAATGTCCGATAAAGAAATGGAAGGGGCTGTAGTAGAATACGATGTATTTGCCCGAACCAGTCCCGAACATAAATTAAGATTGGTAAACGCTTTGCAGGCTAAAGGTGTTATCTGCGCTATGACTGGCGATGGAGTAAATGATGCTCCGGCGTTGAAAAAAGCCGATGTCGGTATTGCCATGGGTATCAAAGGAACCGAAGTAACAAAAGACGCAGCGGAAATAGTATTGGCAGATGACAATTTCGCTACAATAGTAGCTGCGGTGGAAGAAGGGCGCAGGGTATATGACAACCTGAAAAAAACAATCCTGTTTATATTACCTACCAACGGCGCGGAAGGGTTCTTGATTATAGCCAGTATTCTTTTCGGAACTATCTTACCGCTTACTCCGGTTCAAATTCTATGGGTCAATATGGTAACGTCCGTAACCATTTCGTTGGCATTAGCGTTCGAGCGACTGGAGCCAGGATCAATGAAACGTCCGCCACGCTCTCCTAGAACTCCGTTACTCAGCAGCTATTTTATATGGCGTATTATCTTTGTGTCAGTTTTAATAGGGGGTTGGACTCTTTGGATAAATATGGGCTTAGAAAAAGAATTGGTACATAATGAAATGAAAGAAGCCCTGATACATACAATAACTCTCCAAATCATTGTAATCGCTCAAATGTTCCACTTGTTTAACAGCAGAACCATTAGGGGAAATGCCTTTAAGGAGAATTTTTTCAGCAATAAAGCTGTGTTAGTAGTTTGTCTGGTATTATTCGTTTTGCAAGCCTCTATCACATATCTGCCATTTATGAATACGGCATTTGGTACCGTACCATTGGAGCTGGCAAACTGGAAATATCCTTTTATGCTTGGTATTGCTGTTTTCTTAATTGTTGAGGTAGAGAAAGCAGTAATGAGAAAGATCGATAAAATGAGAGGCCGTGTTGCTGAGGTTTGACGCAGTCTCACAACTTAAGTCATAGGATTGTAAGACCGGTAAAGAGAGCCACAGATCGCCGGTCTTACATCTTGACCATAGCCCTTCTTTAATTGTATTATCACCTCTGTATGCAACAGTTCCCATATATAATTACAATCTCTTCTGAAAAAGGCGGCGTCGGTAAAACTACTTTAGCTACCAACCTGGCGATCTTTCTGAAAGCAATTAACGAAGAGCTGCCGGTATCTATCTTCTCTTTTGATAACCATTTTACAATTGATAAAATGTTTTCCTTTAAAGAGGTTCAACCAAATGGATCTGTTGAAAACCTTCTTCTTGAAACCATGCCAGGCAGCCAACTGCTTCACACAGGGCAGTATGGTGTAAATTATATCCCTTCAGCAAACGATTTAAATAATCTGAAGCCTTCTTTTAAAGGGCCTATGACTCTTGCAAGAATTCTTGCCAATTCCGGGATTGGCGGAATAGTTATTATTGATACAAGACCTGATTTGGATTACCTGACCCAAAATGCGCTATATGCTGCTGATAAAGTGCTTATCCCTGTTAAAGATATGCCAAGCCTTGAAAACTGCCGGAATATTTTTGCCCTCTTTGATAAGAAAGGGCTTGATAAAAAAAGCCTTTGCCTTATTCCCTGCTTAATTGACGAGCGTATAAAATTTGACGGGGTATTTAATGACCAAAAGACTTTACTCAGGGCTTTTGCTATTAACAGAGGCTACAGATGCCACGATGTTTATATTTCAAAGAGCCCGAAAGTCGAAAGTCTTAATACAAATCCTGAAGGAAAGATATATCCCGTTCTTACCCATGGCCGTTCAACAGAAGTTCATGGGCAGTTTGCACGTCTCGCGAATGATATAATAAATGAATACTTTAATACTTCCGAGCCGCGCTCACAGCTATTTTACAAATGGTTAACTAAAGAAGATGAAAGGAAAAAACAGGCATTTTCTGTAAGAATGAGCAGAATAAACAAAAACTGCGTTTTTTGTGAAAAACCCCTTCTTCCTGAGATCACAGGAACGGCAGGTTATTACTATGAAACTTCTGATTCACAAACAAGGGGTTTTTTAGATGAAGAGTGCTTTGTAAAAATGCTGGCAGAATCGGTTTTTAAAATCAAAGATGACGCAGATGACTCTGCTTTTAAACTTCTAAAAGAGTCTGCAAGGGGATCTTACTTTGCTTTTGCCCCTATAGAATACAATAATATTCAATCTGTAGAATTCAGATGGTTTGATAAAAAAGGGGTGCCTCTTACAATTCAGGAAGTTCCTTTCAGAGATCATGCAGGCGGAATGTTTTACGGGAAAAAATGTCCTATTTATACCCTAATGTCAGAAACCCTTGCTGGACATGGCGGAAAGCTACGAAAAGGATTTCTTTTTGTTTACCCGGTAAATAATAATTCTCCAACATCTATACTACAGGAAGAGGAGTACAAATCTTTTACGAAACTAAAAAATGAGGTAGGGGCACGATTTATCGCGCCTAATGGGACGTGATAAATCACGCCCCTACTTAACCAGCTGAGATACTCTTACAAAAGTAATACCGCTTTTAGCCAGCTCTGGCAAACTCTCTTGAAGAGTCTTAATCGTCGTAGAATGAGGATGGCATATTACAATAGCGCTCCCTTTACGTCTTGCAATTGTGGCCGCTTCTTTTAACTGTTTATTTATTGCATCACTGTTCTGAACATTGTCCAAAAATACATTCCGTGTGCCGGTTTTTACTCCCATTTTTTTTGCCAGAGAATACCCTACAGAGTTTGGAGTAGTCCGGCTGTCTATGAAAAACAGCCCTTTCCCTTTTAAATCTTTTAGTACCACTTCCATTTTTTCGCTGTTTTCCGTGAAGGCAGAGCCCATATGGTTATTCGCTCCAACAGCATATGGAACTTCTTCCATATATGAAGATACCCTTGACGCTATCTCATCATCATCCTGGCTCAAAAGCAAACCGTTTTTTTCAAGCCTCTGTTTGGGATACCCCTGCGGCTCCATTGGCATATGAATCATTACCTGGTAATTGTGCGCTTTTGCAGTTTCTGCAACAGACCTGCTGGCAGCTAAGCCTGGAATGACTGAGAAAGTTAATGGCACGCCAATCTTAATCAGTGTGTCAGCACTCTTTTTATCACTACCCATATCATCAATAATAAGAGCAATAACCCCTTTTCCGGTTCCAAAATAATAGGGAGCTTGTGTTGTAGACACTGGACCGGACAGGGGTTTTGAAGGTTTTGCCTTTTGATGGGTCGAAGAATATTGCTCATGAATAGAAGAAAGCGGCTTTTGTGTAGTTTCTCTTGGAGGAAGTTTGTGGTGTTCCGTCTGGTGCGGAACAATTTCAGGCTTTGGCGAATAGTCAGACTTAAGCCATTCAAGACCAAGCGAAATCAGCACTATCACAACTATAAGTAAAATAACCCATACCCAAGCTTGATTAGTAACAGGAGCTCTTCTATTCGATTTTTTCCGTGATTTGCTCAAATTCTTTGTCCTCAGTTACCTTGTTAATAGCCTGTTAGGAAATTACCTCCAGGCAAACAAGATGTCAAGAGCGACTTCGGTTTTTGGCCATATGCTGTGTTGCCCTCGTCGTATATTGTTTGCGTAGGGGCGGCAATCTGCCGCCCGCTACCTTGTTCAATAACAACAATCAAATGAAAATGATGCAGCGTAATGAAATATCTCTCAACACAAACATTTTCATGAACATCATGGATTGCACGAATGACCTGACAACGGGCGGCAGATTGCCGCCCCTACATGGTCATATGCCACATTGCTGATCTTTGCTCCCCCTCAAAGGGGCAGCGGCAATTATTGCCTAATTATATGAATACTCAAAGGATTATGCAATGCTAATATTATTATGATATATGATTTTAATTATCTATCAGATCAGATATTACATCAGCTTATAGAAATTACACTATAGAAAAAACTATTAAGATATAATTGCCTAATATTACACTACAAGTACGATTAGGCAATCAAAGAAAAGCTTTGTAGAGATTAAAGTATACCTTATCTCCACATTCAATAATAAAAAACGGATGAGGGAGAAACGATCTGGGAAACCCCCTCATCCGTGCCTGCCGACAGGCAGGCCATCTCTCCACCGTGAGAAGAGAGATGTTATAAGGTCATTGTGGAGTTTGGGGGGTGGAGTTAATTCCAAATTCCACTCTTCGCACTCCACACTTTTTACCAGTTATACCTTAATCCTGCGTTCAGTTTCCAAGGTACTTCTATTCTACTTCCTTTTATATACTCATAGTCTACATGCAGTTCTGTGCTTTGTGTTATCTGCCATGCTACTCCGCCTCCTACCTGATATCTGTCCCCGCTTGTGTTAGCTACCATTGTATCGCCGTTATAGGTTATCCCTCCGTTGTCTGTCCAGCTCCTTCCATACATCCCTTTTATGTATGGCTGGATGCTCCCTCTTTCTGTTTTTATGTTCTTTCCTGCTACTATCCCTGTTCTCAGGTCATAGCTTGTGCTTTTATTTTGTAATATGCTTGCCGCGTTTCCGCTTGTTGCAAATCTGGCCCCGGTGAAGTTCAGTATTGTTACCTGTACCTGCGGCTCTATATACCAACCTGTTTCTGTTTTAAATTGTTTCCCTGCTTCTATTGATGCTGTTATTCCCCAGTTACTATAGTCGGCTCTGCTGTTTTCTGTGTCATAGGCTTTTATGTTGTTCTGTATGTGGCCCAGTTTTGCTAAGGCGTCTACGTAGTACCCTTTATCATTTATCCATGTGCCGTAGATTCCTCCATAGATAGTATCAGTTATACTTTGGCCTGCTCCTCCGGTCATGCTTCTACGGCTGTTGGTATACCCTGCCATTAGGCCTGTATAGATTTTCCCTATTCTTGTGTCAAAGACTTTGTCTGCCCCAAAGTCGCCACCGTAGGTATTTTCTTTGTATCCTACCTGGCTGTTGTTTGTGTTCACTCTTGCCTGCCAGCCATAGCCTCTTACCCAAGCCTGATATGGATGTTTCTGCTCGTCATTCCTGCCTGTTCTCAGTTCACCCATTCTTTGTAATAAGGAGTCATTGGCCATTAGCCATGTGCTTGTTTGGTCGCTTGCTCCAAGGAGTGTGACCAGTTCTTTCCCATAGCTCGGAGCCAGATACCAGTTTGCCGAGTTTGCTTGACCCATGTTCAGTTGTTGCCCGCTTAAGAGATTATAATTGTATAGTCCTACTTCTAACGGACCGTTGTTCAAAGTGAATACACCATTGCTCGCTCCGGGGTTCTGTGCGTTTATCAGTTCTACTGTAGGCGCTTTACCTGTTATGGGGCCTCCTGTGTTATCTACTGTTATTGCATAGCTTCCATTAGTTGTTTGGGTATTTATGAAGTCTCCTTGCTTGGCCGCTATATTGGTGTTCATTGTTATTGTGCTTGGTGTTTGTCCGGCTGTTGTCCCATTTATTGCTGCTGCTGTTATTGTTTTGTAGTTACCGGGAGTGTCCGTAAAGTTTATATCCCCTGCGTTGCTTGCCAGGGTCCCTACTGTTGAGTTGTCTGTTACATTCCAAGTACCACCGGTGTTTATGTTTAGAGTTGTTCCTGTTTGGCCTGTCACTTCGCCAGACAATACGGCATTTGGACCGCTTACCGTTAATGTCCCGCCGCTTATTGTTGTCCCCCCGGTGTAACTGTTGTCACCTGTAAGTACCAGGGTACCAAGGTCGGTTTTGTTAATCCCGCCTGTTCCAATGAGTGGTGTCGATATGGTGTCTACGTATCCCGCTCCGTCCGCTGTGCCATCTCCTACTTGTATGACGTTGCTTCCGGGCGCGAGTTCAAGCGGGCCACCGTTGATTATATACCCGCTGGTACCAAAGCTCATTCCGCCCGTGATTACTTGACCATGGCTATTATCTACCGTAACAGTGCCAGGTGCCCCTTGGAATACTGCAAATGAAGCGTTAGTGTATGCCCCGTTGAGAGTGCCATCGCTATTTGTCCAGTTGTTCTTGCTTGGGTCGACGTTCCATGTACCGTTACCGCCTTGAATTGTACCGTCATCCGGGACCCCGATACCTGCAGGAGCGGGATCTCCGTCCCAATAACTGAAGGCCATACCAGCTGTGTAGATAAGATTGACCTCGTTAGCTACTGAGGTTTGTACGTCGTACTCTGTTGCATTACCGGTTGACAACGTCCCAGGGGTAAGTCCTGTACCAGCAGTTGTGAGTGTGCCGGTGTAGTTAATTACTCTGTATACTCCCGGAGTGAACGACCCTGTCGGTGTCGTAGCGACGTTCAGTGTCCCGCCGTCTAACGCCAGATTGCCGTTGACTACGGTTAAGTCGTTTAACGGACCGCCTACAACGTTGGCAGCTCCGAATTGATAATCAAGTGTCGATCCGCTGGCAACTGTGAGGCTACCCATAGTTAGTGTACCAGGTGCACTTCCGGCAGATGCTCCAGGGGATAAAATACCGTCCAGTGTTACGCTGCCTCCCAAGGTTCCAATGCCTCCTAATGTAGCGCCGGCGGCTACTGTGGTGGCTCCGGTTGCTGCCGATTGATTGCCGTTAACATATAGCGATCCCGCACTTACGGTTGTTGCTCCTGTGTAGGTGTTGCTCCCGGTTAAGGTTAATGTACCTGCCCCTGTTTTGGTCAAATTCAATGGGCCGCTTATTGTTCCGGCAAATGTTGTACTGTCTGCCGCTGTTGTGTTGTTTTCTGTTAAAGTTGTTGCTGTTGCACCAGTGTTTGTGACAGTCCCGTTTCCTGAAAGATCATTAGCTGTCTGAGCGAAGTTATTTAAATCAAGTGTTCCCGGGCTGTTTACAGTTACCGCACTGCTATGTGCAAAAGTGTTCGCTATCCCTGCTTGCAAGGTACCGGCATTTACCGTAGTTGTCCCGTCGTAACTATTAGCCGCTGACAGTATTAAGGTACCTGTTCCGTCCTTAGTGAGAGACTTACCGTCCCAGGCTGCAGTGGGTGTCTGATCTGTCAGATTAACACCTACGGTGAAGGTGGTGTCGGCCCCATTATTGTATGGGTTTACCGTAAAGGTACCGGCATATGTTGTAGAACCGCTGAACCAGGCCAGTTGATATCCTATGTCGTAGTCGACGTTATCAACTATACCTGACTCTAAAACCAGGTAATCCGGGAGTGGTTCAGTCGTGCTTATGCTGACCGGATTATTAAAGTTCCCGCTTATTGCGGTTCCACTTGTGGTATGTATCAGGTTATAGAGCGGATCAAAACCGTTTGTTGACATGGCTGTAGGGAGTGTGCTGTCATCAAAGTTTGATACTGTTAAGTTGCCGGCTAACACCGCGCTTGCTGATGTTATGTCAGCTTGATAGCCGGGATTGGACATAAGGCCAGGCCCAAGGACTACGTTCAGGTTACTTGTGCTGCCTGCTTGTGTGAATACTCCGCTTACATTAAGGGTCGTCGGGGCTGTTGTTATACTTGTTGTGGCTCCGTCTGCTGTTGTATAATTTCCTATTGTGCTGAATGCTCCGGTTTGAGCGAGTGCAAGTGTCCCTGCCTGTACATCTACGACACCTACGTCTGATCCTTGTGCGTTTAGTGTAAGGGTACCTGTATCAAGTTTGTTAAGGGTTGAGGTAGCATCTAAGCTTACTATGGAATCGGCATCATCGCTGGTGTTAGCTCCGATTGTAAGGTTCTGACCGGCTGCTACGTCTATGTTGGTCGTAGCATTAGTGTCCATATACAGGAAGCCACCGAGACCAGTGGCAGTATTGCCTGAGTCAGTAACGGTTTGTGTGGCAAAAAGGTTTATGGTGCTGCTTGGCCCTGCATTGATTGCTCCGCCGTTAACACCAGCTGTGTTACCGGTAAAAACAGCATCGGTGGCTGTCAATGTCTGGGCGGTGTCTATGTATATCGCTCCACCGCTGCCTCCGGCGCTGTTATCGGCAAAAGTGGCTAAGGAAGCTGCTGCAGGGGTAATTGTAACAGTACCGCTCGACCAAATCGCCCCGCCGTCTCCGCCGGCCGTGTTTTTGTCGATGGAAGCCGATGTTCCTGTCATAAGAGTAACGTCACCAAGCGCATCAATAGCGCCGCCATCTTGGCTAGCGCTGTTGCTATCCATCGTTAGTGAGTCAGTGCTGGTGATAGATACGTTCCTTCCCGCACCAATAGCGCCGTCTGAACCGCCTTCAGCAGTGTTATTATTC
>WQYY01000067.1 GCA_009780995.1 Desulfuromonadales bacterium | reverse complement strand
TATAATCCTGAGAGAGAACACTTTTTATCGTATCCTCAAGGTAAGCCTCACTGTTATATGTAATTGTAATAATTGATAGTTTTGGCAAGCCGGTACCTTTCAAAATTATCTGTCTATAAGCCTTCTGTATATACTCTCCAGCTTTTTACCTCTGCTCCCCCACGAATGTTCTGAAACAGCACGCTCCCGCCCCATTTCAGAAAGTTTAACCCGTAACTCCCTGTCTGAAACAAGCTCTTCAATGGCATTGGCAAAAGCTACTTTATCACCAAAAGCCGCGTACTTCCCCGCATCTCCAAGTATCTCACGGTTTACAGGGGTATCGAATACGACAGAGGGAATACCTGAAGCCATGTAATTAAAGAGCTTGCCATTTGCCTCTGTCAGAGAAATTTTGGGGGAAACCGCAATATCCGCCGCAGAAAGGTAAGAAGGAACTTTATGATAATCTACGCGTCCTGTAAAAGTTATCATATCCGCAATGCCGGTCTCTTCAGACATCTTTTTATACTTATCTTCAGGAAATCCCATAAGAAGAAAATGTACCGGGCATTGCCGTTCTTGCATTATTTTTACTACCTCCAGAAGCAGATCTACCCCCTGATACCTGTTAAACAGCCCGACAAATGCCACAATCTGTTTACCTGAAGGAAGATTCAAAACCTCTCTGGCAGGCCCTTTATCCATAATTTTGAATTCTTCACAGTTTACGCCATCAGTCAAAGGAGTTACTAGAGAGGGAGAAAGCCCCCATTGACTCACCATATCCTCCGCGCCCTTGGTTGAGCTGGTTATAATGGCATCAGCCCTTTTATTTATGAAATTCTCAACTCTTCTAAACAGTTTTTCCATAAAAGAGTCTTTGTTGAAAAACCCGTGGTCTATGCTCTCATCTGTCAGGCTCCCCTGGCAATCGAAAAGCAGCGGAATTTTGAAGATTCTCCTCAGACATATCCCTATGAAAGCTCCTTCGTGGAGATGCGCATGTATAACATCAGGCTTAAAAGAGCGGCAGAGAGTGAAAGCTTTAAAAAAGAGAAGAGTATCAAGATAGAGCTTATGCCAGGAAGGCCCTGCTGAAAGTTTCTTATACCATGGTATTTTTACGATTCTTGTAGTTGGTATTCCGGCCATATCACGGCCAAGATGGTAGGTTACTATATGGACATCATGCCCCATTTCTATCAGAGTTCTTGCCTCTTCGTATATCCGTACATGGCACCCTCTGTCAGAAAAGTATGGGGTAGGCGCAATCATAATAATACGGATTGGAGCGCTACTCTTCAAAATTCACCCTCTCACGCACCACATAAGTTGGTTTCCCCTGAGCTTCATAGTAAGTTCTGGCGTTTAACTCCCCCAACAGGCCGAGAACAATAAACTGCACACCCATAAATATGAGAAAAGCCGTTAAAATAAGGAGCGGATTCCGGTTCATATTTGTATGCTGAAAAAACTTCATATAAATTGTCGCAAGACCTGTAATAAATGAGGCCATAATAGTATACACTCCCCATCTGCCAAAGAGCTGTATAGGTTTAGTTGAATAACCAAGAAGAAATTTTACTGTCATAAGGTCAAGGACGACCCGTACCGTTCTGGATATACCGTATTTACTCTTTCCAAAAAGCCGCGGGTGGTGTTTAACAGGTATTTCCGTAACCTTAGCCCCTACCTGTGAAGCAAGAGCAGGAACAAATCTGTGCATCTCACCGTAGAGATTTATACCTTCAAGGACTTCACGGCGGTATGCCTTCAGTGTACAGCCATAATCATGGAGATGAACCTCGGTAAGCCTGGAAATAAGCCCATTTGCAATCATTGATGGCAGCTTGCGGTTTATAAATGTATCTTTCCTATACTTACGCCACCCTGAAACAACATCATACCCTTCGTCAATCTTTGTCATAAGGAGTGGGATATCATCAGGGTCATTCTGAAGGTCACCGTCCATGGGGATTACAACCCGTCCTGAAGCAGCGTCAAACCCTGCAGACATTGCTGCTGTCTGCCCGAAATTACGCCTAAACCTTATTAATTTCACTCTTGAATCCTGTTTCGCGATATCATTAAGCAGCAGAAAAGACCTGTCTCCTGAACCGTCATCAACAAAGATAAGTTCGTACTCAAATCCAATCGGCTCAAGAGAAGCTGTAACCTTACTATAAAGCTGGTTTACATTCTCTTCTTCATTGTAAATTGGGACAACAACAGAAAGATCCACAATAACTCCTTAACATTTATCCTGATTGCAAAATATTTTGAGATGTAATAATAACTTATTTATGCTTATTCTCCAAAAATTTAAAGCAGTATATTTTTTCAGTTTGGAGTTTGTAGTGTGGAGAGTGGAGTAGGGGCGCACAGTGTGCGCCCGATAATGCGGGCGATCAATGATCGCCCCTACAGGCATTGACGACTTGAAGACGCAGCTAACACAGTTGGGTACAAAAAGCGGAAGCCGTATAGGAGAGAAAAATGGAAATTTTTGCAGGTTTTGCGGTTATACTCTGGATAGCAGGTTTTTTCCTCACCATTCTATGGCTGATAACACCATTTATAATCTTCAGTATGAAGGGGAAAATAGATCAGACCTATACATTGATTGAAAGTATAAATGCCAGACTGGCAAATATTGAACAGGAAATAAAACAGATTAAACAACCTGAACCAAAACCCTCTGAAAGCCAGGTTAATGAGCATTATCTTGAGATTAACACAGACCAGAATTAAACGAGCTTCAAGAAGTATATGAGTATTGCCAATTACAGATATTTGATGTAATTATGTAGGGGCGCACTGTGTGCGCCCGAAACCACCTCGCTCATTCCCCTCCTGTGGAGGGGTGGCCGAAGGCCGGGGTGGTCAAGGCACCCCTCGCAAGTCGGGGAATATTCGGCGGCATATGACCAAAAGCCGAAGTCATGTAGGAGGTTCTGAAATGTCACTCTTATCAGGTAAAAAAGCTGTAATCCTTGGCGTTGCAAATGATAAAAGCATTGCATGGGCTATTGCCCAGGCATTTAAGCGTGAAGGCGCGGAAATTGCCTTAACATATGCCGGAGAAGCTTTTGAAAAACGGGTCAAGCCCCTGGCTGAGACTATAGACGCAAAGCTCGTTGTACCATGCGATGTTACAAAAGATTCTGACATTGACGCCGCTTTCAAACAGATCGGAGAGAGCTTCGGCGGAATTGATATCCTTGTCCATTCAGTTGCCTTTGCAAATAAAGACGAACTGAAAGGCTCATTTCTGGACACCACCAGAGAAGGCTTTGCAATGGCTCTTGATATAAGCGCTTACTCCTTTATCGCATGTTTAAAGGCCGCGCACCCATTTATGCAGAACCGCAGTAACCCATCCGCGCTTACAATGACATATTATGGCGGACAAAAGGTTTTCCCTAACTACAATATTATGGGGGTTGCAAAGGCTGCTCTTGAAATGAACGTACGCTATCTTGCCGAAGCTCTTGGACAGGAAGGGATAAGAGTTAACGGCATATCCGCGGGGCCTATAAAAACATTGGCTGCCGCAGGAGTTGGCGGATTTAACCAGATAGCGGGAATTGTTCAGGAGAAAGCCCCAATGCGGAAGAATATCTCTCAGGAAGATGTGGCAAACGCTGCTCTGTATCTCTGCAGTGACCTGGGAAAAGGGGTAACAGGAGAGATCCATTTTGTTGATAACGGTTATAATATAATCGGACTTTAGGAGATATTCCATAAAACATCTGCACGGCAACCTGACCGGACTAAAACCAAATCAGATAAACACTGTCGAACGGCTCTACCGCCGCCGTATCTCTCCAAATGAAATCATATCTCTTGATCTGGCAAGAGGACTAATCGCCCTGTCGCAGGAAATAAAGCGCCAAATAGCGCTGCTTATAAGCAGACCGGGTATAATTGAATATGTTATAGTCGGAGACGAAAAATCTATTTTCATTCCCGAACTAAAAGATTTCCCTCTTGGCAAAAAGAGGCTTCGCGGGCTTCGTCTTATACATACCCACTTAAAAGGCGAACAGATCAATGATGATGACCTAAATGACCTCTCCTTGCTCCGTTTTGATCTTATCGCTGCTATAGACGCATCTGCTCCCGACAGCAACCAACCAAATATTCAGATTGCACATCTTACGGCAGGAGACTCGACCTATAAACTCCTGCCCCAGCAATCCCTTTTAAAATGGGAAACCCCTCTTGATGAATTCCTCTTATCCCTTGAAAAAGAGCTTGGAGAAAGCAAAACAAAGGATAATTCAGCAACCGGTTCAGAGGAAAAAGGGATTCTTATATCTGTCACCCAGGAAGCCAGAAAAGAAGCTGAAGACTCAATTGAAGAGCTAAAAGAGCTGGCACGAACTGCCGGAGTCATTGTGCTTGACGCAACAATCCAGAGGCCACGGCAGTTTTCCCCTAAATACCTTATGGGCGAAGGGAAAATGCGAGATATCGTAATCCGTGCCCTGCAGCTTGGGGCTACAATGCTCATATTCGACCAGGAGCTGTCCCCGGCCCAAATCCGCTCAATATCTGAAATGACCGAACTGAAGGTTATTGACAGAAGCCAGTTAATTCTCGACATCTTTGCTCGCAGGGCAACTACCCTTGACGGGAAAGTGCAGGTAGAACTTGCCCAGTTAAAGTATCTGCTGCCAAGGCTTGTAGGTAAAGGAGTCCAGATGTCCCGCCTAATGGGTGGCATAGGGGGTAGAGGGCCTGGAGAGACCAAGCTGGAGATGGACAGAAGGCATATAAGAAACCGTATATCGAAACTTGAAAAAGAGCTTGAAAAACTCTCGGACGGGAGATATCAGCGGCGGCAGAAGCGGGCAACATCACGGATACCGATAATATCCATTGTCGGTTACACAAACGCAGGCAAATCAACCCTTCTTAATACCCTCACAAAAAGCAATATCTTTACTGAAAATTTATTATTTGCCACACTGGACACATCAAGCAGAAGGCTCAGGTTTCCACGGGATAAAGAAGCAATAATAACCGACACAGTCGGCTTTATCCGCTCCCTGCCCGAATCCCTAATGGGAGCATTTAAAGCTACACTGGAAGAGCTCCAGGACGCAGATCTTCTTATACACCTTGTTGATTGCTCAAACTACCGTTTTATGGAGCAGATAGACCAAGTCAATCAGATCCTGGAAAAACTCGGGCTTGCAGATAAGCCGCAGATACTGGTGTTTAATAAAAGTGATCTGTTACCAAATATAAAAGCTAATTCCACAATTGACTTTATAAGGGTAAAACAGGCAACTCACAGATTCAACGCAATTCATATCTCAGCTATTAACAGGAAAAGTCTTGAACCGTTAATAGAGCAGATAAACAGACAATTCTGGCCTGAGGAACTTACGTATGACTAAGATTGCCAGTTTATTAATTAAACTTTTTGGAATTATACTTATTTCTTTAATTATAAGTATTGGCAGTTTTTGGCTAGCACTTTACGTATCTACAGACTCTCATGAGTTCGACTCTCGTTCGCTTGCTTCGGCTATTATTTTTTTGATTGGTGTTATAGTTCCTATTGTAGCTTCGGCGATTTTAAGCGGATATTATGTCTATAAGGCTGCTATATCAATGTCCCCTGTTATAAGATATGTTGTAGTGTCATTTTCTGGCGTTGTCGTTGCTGTGCTTGTTATTTTGTCTTATGCGTTCATTTTGCTGACCTGGCAGCATTTGTAATCATTATTTGGAATGTATGAGACGGTTAAATACCTAGAGCCCAGGCATTAACGAAAAATCAGTGAAGTCAGACATAGCCTGAGCTCACTGGTTTTTGACTAGAGAGCCGCCTCCCAGTAAGATGGGCTTTATTGTTTGCGCTGTCCGGTGCCGGAACATATTTCACAATGCTGTAAATCAGGGTGCAGATAAGCAAGAGTAGCATTATCCCATAAGTCACCAGATTTGCTTTCCAACTCCATAATCGAACAAGTGGTTTTTCAATTTGCTTCTTTATGTCAAATGCCCATCTTTCAATAAAAACAGAGGCAAAAAAGAAGGGGACCAAAAGAACAATAGCAGCTGTGGGCACCAGCCAATATACATCTTCTTCATACGGGATAAGCCATGGAGCCTGAATGACCGCAGCAAATATTTTTTGTGGTAATGTTTCAATTCCAAATGCACGCCCTCCGTGAGATATCACAAGTTCCACAAGAACAAGCGCAAACCAAGTAAGAGGGATTCCAACAAGTGTAGATACGGCATTTGCAATGCCTGATCGAATAAGCGCGGGCTTCCACGTCAACCCAATTATTCGTTTGGCAATCCACGCTTCAATTATAACGACCGGAATAAATGCAATCCACGATAAGGGCCAGAGTACCGCCAGCATAGGAATTCCAGCGTCAGCCCGTGCTTCTAGCAGTGTCAAAATGAATAGCATCACAAAAGCGATAAATCGCATTTTTTTAATTTTATCTTTCATTTCTTGCCAACATGAGGCTACACCTGACTTCACTGGTTTTAGGTGATACAGGCAGCAGATTACCGCCCCTACAAATATTTTCGTATTTTTCGCGGTTTTAACCACCCCACCCTTCGGGCACCCCTCCATAGAGGGGAATTAAAAGCCTGCGCCATCTACTTCTTCAACATCAACTCATCAGCAGCTTCAACCAAATCTTCCGGCATAAGTTTGAAGTATTTCAAAAGCTCTTCTGATTTCCCTGAAAGGCCAAAACGGTCATAAATTCCGACTCTTTTTAAAGGAACAGGGCAATGTTCCGCCAGCAGCTCCGCAACTGCCCCGCCAAGCCCACCAATAACCGAATGTTCTTCTGCAGTTATTATAGCCCCTGTCTCTTTCGCAGCACGTATTATCAACTCATTATCAAGAGGCTTAACTGTTGCGATATGAACTACTCTTGCAGAAATCCCTTTCTTCTCCAGCATATCCGCCGCTGTTAGCGCATGAGCTGTCATAAGGCCTGTTGTAACAAAGGTAAGGCTATTTCCATCTCTAAGCTGAACTCCTTTACCTATAGCAAATGAGTAGTCATCGCCAAAGATGGTGGGAACTTTACTCCTGCCAAGCCTTACATAAACAGGGCCGTTATACGCGGCAACAGCTTTTATAGCCTTTTTCGTCTCTGTCCCATCAGCAGGAACAATAACCGTCATATTCGGCACTGCCCTCATAATTGCAATATCTTCCACAGACTGGTGAGAACCGCCGTCTTCTCCTACAGTTACGCCGCTATGGGTAGCAACAACTTTTACATTCGCTTTTGGGTATGCAACAGACTGGCGCACTTGTTCCCATGCCCTTCCGGTAGCAAATATGGCAAATGTGGAAGCGAAAGGTATCTTACCGTCAGCGGCAAAACCAGCGGCAGTCCCTATCATATTCGCCTCGGCAATCCCCATGTTGAAGAACCGGTCAGGAAACTTTTTCCCAAAAACAGCGGTCTTAGTAGAACCGGAAAGGTCAGCGTCCAGAACAACAACAGATTCATTCTCACTCCCAAGCTCCGCAAGGGCCTCTCCGTAAGCGTCACGTGTGGCTACCATATTATTAGTCGCAGGCTTACTTACGTTACTCGTTTCCGCAACAACTGGTTTTTTAAACTCACAAACCTCACCAAGACATTCGAGAGCCCTTGGAAACTCCTCATCTGAAGGGGTGACACCATGATAAGACGCTTTATTCTCAAAAAATGAAACACCCTTACCTTTTACAGTATGGGCAACAACAGCGGTAGGCTTTCCCTTTATTGTTTCAGCCTTGTCTAAAGCCCCTATAATCTCTTCAACATTGTTTCCGTCTATTTCAAGAACGTTCCAGCCAAAAGCCAGGAATTTTTCTTTTATCGGCTCAACATTAATGATTTTACTTACTTCTCCATCTATCTGAAGCCCGTTTGAATCTATAAAAATGCAGAGGTTATCCAGCTTGTAATGGCCACCTGCCATGGCAGCTTCCCAAACCTGCCCTTCCTGAAGCTCCCCATCACCGAGAAGAGCGTATACACGGCTGTCGCTCTCCGCAAGCCGCAGCCCAAGGGCAATACCATTGGCCATTGAAAGCCCCTGGCCAAGAGAACCGGTGCAAACTTCAACTCCCGGAGTTCCTTTACTGTCAGGGTGCCCCTGAAGATGGCTTCCAAGCTGCCGCAATGTCATAAGGTCTTCTTTTGGAAAGTATCCTGTTTCTGCAAGGGCAACGTATAAAGCGGGAGCCGCATGCCCTTTGGAAAGGATAAATCTGTCACGTTCAGGCCATTTCGGATTAGAGGGGTTATGACGCATTTTATAGAAATAAAGTACGGTAATAATATCAATAGCAGAAAGGGAACCGCCTGTATGGCCTGAACCTGAAGCGTGAAGCATTTTTATTATATCTACACGCAGTTCTCTGGCTGTCTCCTTTAATTTGTCATAAGTAGCTTCACTCTTCTCTCCAGTATTACGATCATGCACCATAACGATTCATCTCCTATAATTTAATATTTATATGGCTTCAGCTTTTTGTCATATGCTGTGTTGCCCCGCTGTATATCGTTTAAAACTGTAGGGGGCGGCGTCCTCGACGACCCGATAAAGCGGGCGACCGAGGACGGTCGCCTCTACAAATCACCCCTAGTTAGAATCGTGGGCGCACACTGTGTGCCAATGCATTCTACGCCTCACGCCTTACTCCTCTACTGCCTTGTATTCTCGCACATTCTGTGTAAGCTGTTTTTTCAGCAGCTAAAAGAGGCGTTTGTTGACTTTTGCCCGGCGCTTCGGGTCGTTAAGTGCTATCATGCTTTTTATGAAGTGCGCCGCCCCTTCTTTGATCTTTTCCTCGTGGAGCTGCTCCGGTGACTTGCTGCCATGCGTCTGCTGAGATTTCTGGTCTTCTTCGTTCAAGATGTTCTTCAAGCCGTTGCTTGATGATTTCATAGTTTCCCTCCAGTTTCAAAATATCAAGGTGTTGCCAACCATTTAAATCCCTTGGTTTGTCAAATTCTCGTCGATCAACCACCAGTAAATCCACCTTGTCGCCAAATTGTTCATGCACCGCTTTTAAGCCGTAAGGCAAACCGCCCTGAATCGTCGCCATTGCCTCAATGCTAACAGGGCGGCCAAGCGCTTCAAATCGCACTAAGGTATTATCTAAGGCCTGTTCAGGCTTAACTTGTATTACCACAATCACCGGCTTGAATCCGGCGGTAATCACCTGTCGAACCTTTTCAATAGCCACTCTTGGATTGGCTAACTGGCCTTCATATACCGCGTGTGTGCCTAATGGAAAACCGTTATCCAGTATCGAAGTTGATTTGCCAGAACCGGGAACGCCTGTCACCAGATAAACTATGTCACTACCCAGCTCACGCACAATTGTCAATACTCGCTTAAACTGTTCAGCAGCCAGTACCGCCGCCGCGTTATGCACCGGTGTATTGTAGAGATTACGCGATTCCTTTGAGGCCGCATATTGTAAAAATGTCTCTTTAAATAAATCCGAATTGACAAAATGCCCGTTAAAAGATTGTGGCATTTTTTTGTAACGCTCGAAAAATTGTTCTGAATCAGCCGCGATCGCCGCTATAACCTCATTTTGTACCGCTGCTCTGTTTAGATCGGCGAAGTCCCGGCGGTTGATAAGTCTGGCCAATTCCTTTCCAATTTCGTTTTCCACTGTCCCCTTTTTACTCTCCTTTTATATCTTG
>WQYY01000066.1 GCA_009780995.1 Desulfuromonadales bacterium | reverse complement strand
AGTTTTCAAAGGCATTTAAAATTAATACGATTAAACAGGCTGCGGCTGAAAGGTTGATACCTCTCCTTACCCAACTTGGGAGAGTTGAGGAGGCAGAGTATCTTAGAAAGGCCTGTTTAAAAGGTTGCTGCTAATCTGAACAGGAAGGGTGCAGTATGAATAAATCTGAGTTAATTGAAGTTCTTGCTACTAAAAAAGGGATTACGGTTAAAAAAGCTGAAGAGGTAATAAATATAATATTTAATTCACTCTCCGCAGCTATGATAGCCGGAGAACGGATTGAAATAAGAGGTTTTGGAAGTTTTGTTATTAACGAGTATAAGGGTTATACAGGGCGCAATCCAAAGACCGGCGCATCAATTGCTGTTAAACCAAAAAAACTCCCTTTCTTTAAAGTGGGAAAAGAGCTTAAAGAACGGGTTGATAAATAATTGATTTTCCGTCTGATTATACAATGAATGACCAGTTAACTTGGCAGTTTGCAAATATTATTGAAGCGTTAGGAGGATTAGGCCTTTTCATTCTTGGAATGAAGAGTATGTCTGACTCTCTCCAACGCTTTGTCAGCGGACGTTCCAGAGCTTTAATTGAGAAATATTCTTCTAACAGAGTAGCCGCCGCTTTAATAGGAACATCTCTTTCTTCACTTTTACATTCAGGAAGCGCGTCCGCAATCCTTATAATAGGTTTTGTAAATGCCGGTATAATATCTCTGTATCAATCTCTTGCTGTTTTTCTCGGTATAGGGGTTGGGGCGTCCTTGGCTGTTCAGTTTATTACCTTTCCGATTTCCTCAATATCATTTCCGGCAATTTTTATTGGAACATTCTTCAGGTTTTATTTCAGAAACAGAAAAGTTGTTTTACTTGGAACCCTTCTTATAGGCATTGGTCTGATTTTTCTTGGGTTAAAGATAATGACCAGCGGCATTATGCCTTTGAGTCATACGATATTATCCGCAAAGTTTATTAATTACCTTTTTTCATGGCAGATAGGAGTTGTGATATTAGGGGCGCTATTAACTTTTTTGTTTCAATCGCCTTCAACTGCTATTGGCGTAATTATTGTTATGGCAGTAGGGCAGGTGATAACACTCTCTGATGCCGTAGTTATGGTAATGGGGGGAAATCTTGGCATAGCCGCTACTGCAATGCTGGCATCAGCAAATGGAACTGTTTCAGCCAGAAGATCCGCAATAATCTATTTCATTATGAATTTTGTTTTTATACTGCTCGCTCTTTTACTTTTTCCGTACTTTATGAAACTTGTAACAGTGCTGTCACCAGTCTCCTCAATGTCGGCGAATAATGGTATTCCCCGCTTTATTGCAAATGGATATACAATTTTCAACCTGATAATGCTTATAATATTTCTGCCCTTTATAGGCTTTTTTGCCAGATCTGCCCCAAGAGTAATCCTGAAAAAACAGGATACTGATGATCTCTCACCATACCCTCAGTTCATTGACGTAAAAGTTTTGAATACCCCTCAAATAGCGATGATACAGGCACGAAAAGAGATCAAACAGATGGCGGACAATGCAAGTTCAATGTTTGATGATCTTGTCACTCTTTTTTATAACTATGATACAAAGGTTGAGAGGCGGATTGCACAAAAGGAAGAGGCAATTGATTCCCTTCAAAAACAGCTATCAGAATATATTGTGAAACTATCTCAAAAAATGGACGAACCAGAGGAATTAAGCCAGGTGTCACTGATGATACATATGGTTAACCTTATTGAGAATTTTGCTGATATTAATGATTCACTTCTGAAATATCTGAAAAGGAAAAAGGAATATAATATTCAATTCTCTCCGGAAGCAATGAATGATCTGAAAAAACTTGCCGCGGACGTTGAAAGAATGGTTTTGGTTATTACTGATAAGTGGGAGTTTTCTGAGAATGATTTGACAGAAGTTAACTCTTTAAATGAAAAAATAAAATCGAAACAGGAAATTATGTTAAATGAACATATAACGCGTATGCAAACCGGTGAATGCACGGTACAGGCCGGTTTTATTTATAGTGATATTCTTACAGCCTTCAGTGCTTTGGCAGACCATGTCGTTTCAATAGTAAGTACCGGAAAAGAGTTCAAATAGTGAGAGAGATAGCAGCAGCTATAGACCTTGGGACAAATAGTGCCCGGCTTATTATTGGAGAAGTTGCTGAAGGGAAAATTTTTCGGCACAAAGTCTTGCGCAGGATAACAAGGCTTGGTGGCGGATTTTCAGAATTAACAGGAATTTCCGACGAAGCAAAACAGCGGACAATCAGCGCTCTTTCCGAATTTGCTCAAGAGATCAAAGCAAATAACGTTTCAAAAATAAGGGCAGTTGGCACAAGCGCGGTTAGAGATGCAGTAAACGGAAAATTATTTTGTGAAGAGGTTTTGCAGGAAACCGGCATAGATCTTCAAATAATTGATGGGAAAGAAGAAGGTTTGCTCACATTACAGGGAGTTCAGGCAGGACTTGATAAAATTCCAAAATCGTTTCTTCTCTTTGATATTGGCGGCGGCAGTACTGAGTATACTATTGCTACTAATGGAATAGCCCTGTTCACGAAAAGCCTACCTATGGGAGTTGTCCGGCTTACTGAAGGGTGTAAAGATGTTAAAAATATGTCAGAAAAGATATCTGCGCACATCTCTGAGATATATACCGATATCTCAAAGCTGAATCTGTTGCCATTGTTGCAAGATTCTACTCTAATTGGTGCGGCAGGCACAGTCACTACTTTAGCAGCTATAAACATGAAGATGGCAGATTATGACTATAGAAAAGTAAATAATCATGTTCTTTCATTGGCTGAGATATTAGAAATATATGACAGATTGAAACCTTTTACTCCTGAAGAGCGGCTTGTTAATATTGTTGGGCTTGAAAAAGGAAGAGAAGATCTTATTCTTGCCGGTACAATTATGACAATTGAAACTATGAAAAAATTCGGTTTTAATAAAGTAAAAGTAAGTGATTTTGGGTTATTAGAAGGTTTACTTTTGAGCGTTGTTAAAGGATGAGGATGAAATTGAGTATGGGTATAGGTGGTTAATGGTGATCATTTATATCTCTAAAAGAGGCTTTATGCCTGTTGATGCGTCAAAGTATGGTAAAAATTGAATTGACATCAATAAGGTATTCCTATATAGAATACGTCTTTGAATTTTGCGGTATCCTTTAAAAACCCATATGGTGGCTATGGTGAAGCGGTTAACACTTACGACTGTGACTCGTACATACGTGGGTTCGAATCCCACTAGCCACCCCAATAAAAATGCCAATTTCGGCGGTGTAGCTCAGCTGGTTAGAGCATACGGCTCATATCCGTAGCGTCCGGGGTTCAAGTCCCTGCACCGCCACCATTATAAACGGATTAAAATAAGCCCATTCAGGCTCACCGAAGTTTACGGTTGAGACTAACGGGCTTTTTTGATTCTTAACTATAGGTAAAACAGATGGAAGAACGGTTACAGAAAATACTCTCAAAGGCAGGCATTTCTTCAAGGCGTGCTGCTGAATCTCTTATCACTGAAGGGCGTGTAACAGTTAATGAGGAAATCGTCACTCTTTTGGGGTCAAAAGCTGATATAGAGAAGGATAAAATAGCTGTTGACGGGAAACCTGTAATCTTTCCAAAGCGTAAAATATATTTGTTATTGAATAAACCGGCAGGATATATGACTACTTTATCTGATCCGGACGGGAGACCCATTGTAACGGATCTTTTAAAAAATATTCCTGAAAGAGTGTTTCCTGTGGGGCGTCTTGATTTTAATACTGAAGGGCTTCTTCTCCTTACAAATGACGGAGAATGGGGAAATAGACTGGCTCACCCAAGCAATGAGATTGAAAAAGAATACTATGTGAAAGTAAGAGGTTTGGTAACAAAGGAAAACATAACTACTCTCACTAATGGTGTGAAGCTTGATGATGGCTGGACAGCTCCTGCTAAGGTCGTAGTAAATGCGGTTCTTGCAAAATCAACATGGATATCAATAACAATCCATGAAGGACGTTACAGGCAGGTCAGGAGAATGTGTGAAGCTGTTGGCCTTCCTGTAGTAAAGCTATCAAGGATAAAATACGGAAATATAACAATAGAAGGTATGAAGCCAGGGGAGTATCGTTTTTTAACTGTTGCTGAAGCTGCTTCTCTTATTGATTCAGGTAGAAATGTTTATAAAAATAAGAGATGAGTTAGAATCAGGTCGTATAAATTTACTTGCAGCAACAGTGTCATCATGGTATTTAATCTAACTACGCCGAAGTGGTGGAATTGGTAGACACGCAAGATTCAGGTTCTTGTGCGGGCAACCGTGTGCTGGTTCGAGTCCAGTCTTCGGCACCATCTAGATAATCTATGGAAGTCTATGCAAATATATAAGCTCTGATTTTTCAGGGCTTTTTCTTTACTTAATAGCTATATCAGGCTATAAAAACCATTAAGATACATTTGCAAGTTTTAGATATATTTGAAATTCCTTTATACTTGACAAAGGTTTGAACATCGGATTATCTTTCACGTTTAATACTGATATAAACAGGCTAGTTTTGTGAAAATAAAAGTAAGTGACATAACCGATAAAGAGAAGAAATTTGATTTTGATGGGAATTTCACAGATTATCCGGCTTTATCTGATGTGGTGAAAGCAGGGGAGTGTTCATTCTTAGCTCCGATATCAGTTTCAATATCGGTTTTTAAAGAATTTGACCATATACGTTTATATGGAAAGATTGGTACAAAAATAGAACTGTTATGCTCAAGATGCCTTTCAAATTTTAATAGAGATATATCATCAACTTTTACGGTATTTTACAGTGAAGCAGACAGAGATATTATTGAAGATGAGGTTGAACTTGCAGAGGAAGATCTTCTCTCATCAACTTATATTGGAGATGAGATTGATCTGACTGATTTAATAAGTGGACAGGTAATTATGGAATTACCATATAAGTCTTTATGTTCTGAAGAGTGTCTTGGACTCTGTCCTATATGTGGGACAGATTTAAATAAGTCATCATGTGATTGTAGCAGTCAAAAAGGTAGTTTTGCATTTGAAGCTTTAAAAGGATTGAAGCTTAAACAATAAAAGGAGAAAATATCAATGGCTGTACCAAAGAAAAAGACATCTAAGTCTAGAAAAAATATGAGAAGAGCTCATGACTTTCTAACACCTCAAAGTGTTTCCATATGTCCGCAATGCAAGGCTCCCAAACTTCCTCACCGTGTCTGTCCTTCATGTGGGACATACAAAGGCAAAGAAGTTATCAATACTTCAGAAGCGTAACAAATAAAACTTTTATGAAAATTGCTGTTGATGTTATGGGTGGCGATAACGCGCCACAAGTGGAAGTTGAAGGGGCTGTTGCTGCCGCAAGAGAACATGGGATGTCCATTATTCTTGTAGGCGATCAGGAGCGAATTAAGGCGGAGCTTGCTAAATACGATATAAAAGGCCTTGATATTTCAATTCATCATGCAAGTGAAGTTGTAGGTATGCATGATTCCGCTTCTGACGCTATAAGAAAGAAAAAGGATTCTTCCATAAGAGTTGCCTTTGAACTGGTCAAGGCCGGTGAGGCTGACGCAGTTGTTAGCGCTGGTAATTCAGGCGCAACAATGGCTGCCGGTATGTATGTTCTTAAAAGACTTGATGGAATAGACAGGCCTGCTATAGCACAGGTATTTCCAACTCTTGTAGGCTATGCGGTAGTGCTTGATGTCGGTGGTAATGTGGATTGCAAACCATTCCATCTTGTACAATTCGCGATTATGGGCGCGGTTTATGCCAAACATATTATGGGGATAAAAAATCCAAGAATTGGCCTTCTCTCCAACGGAGAAGAGGATAGTAAGGGCAATGAACTGACAAGAGAAACAAGTCAGCTTCTGAAAAATATCTCTTTTGAGTATTCAGGTTATGTTGAGGGGAGGGATATTTTTGCAGGGACTTCGGAAGTAGTAGTATGTGATGGTTTTGTTGGTAATATTGTACTGAAGTTGTCTGAAGGGCTTGCAGAGGCAGTTTCTTCAATGTTAAGAGAGGAAATAAGCTCAAGTTTTATATGCAAGCTTGGATATCTGCTCTCCAGAGCGGCTTTTCAGCGGTTTAAGAAGAAAGTTGATTATGCGGAATATGGCGGAGCGCCGCTCTTGGGGATAAATGGTGTGGGAATGATCTGTCATGGCGGATCAAGTGTTAAAGCTATTAAAAATGCCATAAGATTTGCGAACGAATGTGCTGCAAAAGGTGTTAACCAACGCATGGCTGAAAAACTTGCTGAAAATTTCTCAAGTTATAATAATGTGGAAAGTGTCCCTCAAAATATAGCTGGTTAGATCAAGGATAAGATAATGAGAGGAAGAGTTGTTGGTACAGGATCTGCGGTTCCAGAAAAAATCCTCACAAATTTTGATATTGAAAAATTGGTAGATACAAATGATGAATGGATAAGAACCAGAACCGGTATAAGAGAGCGGAGAATTGCCGGAGAAGGGGAGTACACTTCAACTTTTGCTACCATTGCCGCCAAAAAAGCAATGGAAATGGCGGAAATATTAGCTTCTGAAATTGATCTTATTATAGTTGCCACTGTTACACCGGATTTTCCTTTCCCTGGAACCTCATGTCTTGTTCAAGATAGTATAAACGCTGTTAATGCAACAGCTTTTGATATTTCAGCGGCATGCTCAGGGTTTATTTACGGCCTTTCAATTGCGGATAAATATATAAAAACAGGCGCAATAAAAAACGCGTTAGTAATAGGCGGAGAGGTTTTATCCAAGATTACTGACTGGAGCGACAGAAATACTTGTGCTCTTTTTGGAGATGGTGCCGGGGCGGTAGTACTTTCGGCAGAATCAGGTTCAAGAGGGATTCTTGAAACATTTCACAAAAGTGACGGCAGTAAATGGGAACTGCTTTATCAACCAGCCGCTGGAATACGCAATCCGGTAACGCAAAAAGTGATTGATGAGCGGTTGATGTATATTAATATGCAGGGGAATGAGGTATTTAAACTTGCCGTAAAAGCTATGGAAGAGGCTGCGGTAAAGGTTTTGAAAGCAAGTTCCATGACTATTGAGGATGTAGATCTTTTTATTCCACACCAGGCAAATCTTCGCATTATAGATGCTGTTGCCAGAAGGCTTGGCGTTCCTTCAGAAAAGGTTTATATAAATATTGATCACTATGGGAACACCTCGGCAGGCTCTATACCAATAGCCCTTGATGAGGCAAACAGGAAAGGTATAATCAAAGAGGGGAATAATATTATTCTTGATGCATTTGGCGGGGGTCTTACCTGGGGAGCGGTCTCAATTTGTTGGTAGATTCTTTTTTCATCGGGTTCTGAAAGGGGGCTGAAAATGCCAAAAACTGCCTTTGTTTTTCCTGGGCAAGGATCTCAATATCCTGGAATGGGTAAAGATATTGCCGCGTCTTTTAAAATCGCAAGGGATACTTTTGAAGAAGCTGATGATGCCCTCGGTACTTCAATTTCCAAGCTGTGTTTTGAGGGACCGGAAGAAGAACTTAAACTTACTGCAAATACCCAGCCTGCTATTCTTACTGTCAGTGTGGCGTTATTAAAGGTTCTGGCATCTGAAACTCCGGCTAAAGCGGAATATCTGGCAGGGCACTCCCTTGGAGAGTATTCCGCCCTGGTAGCTTCAGGCACTCTTAAATTTGCGGACGCTGTCAAGATAGTCAGAGCCCGGGGCAGGTTTATGCAAGAAGCCGTTCCTGTGGGAGTAGGGGCTATGGCTGCAATTTTAGGTGTTGAACGTGAAAAGCTTGAAGATATTTGTAAAGAGGCGGCGGAAGGAGAAGTTGTTTCGCCTGCTAATTTCAACTCTCCGGGTCAGATAGTTATTGCAGGCCATAGTGGTGCTGTAAATAGGGCTATTGAAATTGCAAAGGCTCAAGGTTTTAGAAAAGCAATGCTTCTTCCTGTAAGTGCGCCGTTTCATTCTGCTTTAATGGTGCCTGCAGGGGAACGCCTTATGGAAGCGCTTTCAGATATTGAAATTTCTGATATGTCATTACCTGTTGTAACAAATGTTGAAGCTACACCTAATATTGACAGCAAAAGAGTTAAAGAGTTATTGGTAAAACAGGTTAGCGCGCCGGTGAGATGGGATGAATCTGTTACTCAAATGATAAACCTTGGTGTTGACTCTTTTATTGAAATCGGGCCAGGTAAAGTACTTTCGGGTTTGATAAAACGTATTGACAAATCTGTGAACACAACTAATGTTGAAGATGTTGCCGGTCTGAAATCTTTAACTCAGGATTGATAGATAACAGATTCAGATTATATTGATGCTTTAAAGGAGATAAAATAGTGCCAAGTGAGAAGATTGCAGTAGTTACAGGGGCATCAAGAGGGATAGGGAGAGCTATTTCTCTGGCATTAGCTTCAAAAGGAGCCTCTATAGTTGCGGTTGATATAGATAGGGAAGTCACCGATATAGTGGTTAAAGAGTTGCAGACACTTGGGGCTAAAGCCATAGGTTTTACAGGTAATGTAACAGTTGCGGATGACGCTGAGCGTATGATAGAAGCGGCAGTAAAAGAGTTTGGGCGGGTAGATATTCTTGTAAATAATGCGGGCATAACAAGAGATAATATTTTTTTAAGAATGAAGGACGAGGATTGGGATGCTGTTCTCTCTGTAAATCTTAAAGGGGCGTTTCTCTGTTCACGGGCAGTTGCGAAAGTAATGACAAAACAGCGCTCCGGCCGAATTATTAACATAGCTTCCGTTGTCGGACAGATGGGGAACGCGGGCCAGGCAAATTACTGCGCGAGTAAAGCCGGTCTTATTGGGCTGACTAAATCAAACGCCCGAGAGCTCGCAAAACGTAATATTACCGTTAATGCGGTAGCCCCCGGTTTTATTGCTACAGCGATGACAGATGTGCTTTCAGATAAGGTTAAAGAAGAGCTTGCCAGCCAGATCCCTTTGGGAATACTTGGAACATCTGAGGATGTAGCGAACGCGGTATGTTTTTTAGCATCAGACGCTTCAGGCTATATAACTGGTCAGGTTCTTGCTGTTAACGGCGGAATGTATATGTAATTTGACGAAGTTATTTTTTATTTTGATTTTTTATGAAATCGTGATATGCAGGCATTGCGGTCTAAATTTTTCACTTCAAAACCTTTTGAGGTTAACTACACAATGGAGGTATACGGATGGCAGCGGTAGAAAAACGGGTAAAAGAGATAATAGCCGAGCAGTTGGGTGTTGAAGAGGCACAGGTAACCAACGAGGCATCATTTATGGATGATCTTGGTGCAGACTCTCTTGATACAGTTGAATTAGTAATGGCTCTTGAGGAAGAGTTTGATATTGAGATTTCGGATGAAAATGCCGAAAAGCTTCAAACTGTTCAGGATGCGATTGACTATATAGCAGAGCATACCTGAGAATGAGACGGAAGGGGAGGCAACTCCCCTTCTTTTTTACAGTTTTGTAGCTGTACGAAGGAGTTTTGATGAGAAGAGTTGTAGTTACAGGAATCGGCCTTGTTTCTCCTTTAGGGATAGGGAATAAGGAAAACTGGGATTCGCTAATTGCTGGAAAATCCGGTATTACGAAAATAACTCATTTTGATGCTTCTGATTTGCCTGTACAAATCGCGGGTGAAGTTAAAAACTTTAATCCTGAAGATTTTATTGACAAAAAAGAAGTCAAAAAAATGGATTTGTT
>WQYY01000065.1 GCA_009780995.1 Desulfuromonadales bacterium | reverse complement strand
TTCACTCCGGGAGTATACAGAGTCATCAACTATGCCGGTACACTAACCGGAACCGGACTTAGCCTAGGAACACTGCCAACCACCAACACTGCAGACTACTCCGTACAAACCTCTGTAGCCAACCAGGTAAACCTCATCTACACAGCTGGCCTTAAATTCAGTTACTGGGATGGAGATCCCAGTTCCCCCGGAGGAAATATCGGAGTAGCAAATGACGGTACAATTCAAGGTGGAAACGGTACGTGGAATGCCAGCAACAACGATTGGACAAACGATACAGGCACTCTCAACGGAGCATATGATAACCCCTCCTTTGCAGTATTCCAAGGAGCACCTGGCATAGTCACAGTAGACAACAGTGATGGGCAAATAATCTCTGGAGGAATGAGCTTTGGAACCAGTGGTTATATAATCAACGGTGATCAGATTGAACTTGCACCAGGGAGCGACACCATACAAGTAGGAGACGGGACAACAGCCGGAGGAGGGTACACAGCCACAATATCATCAGAGCTTACCGGCACAGGAGGAATCAACAAAACAGATGCAGGTACTCTGGTTCTTTCAGGAAATAACAGCTACGCAGGTGGCACAACCATTTCAGGAGGAACATTACAACTTGGTAATGGTGGCACCTCCGGCAGCATAGTCGGCGACGTAACAGACAATGGCACACTGGCCTTTAATCGTTCAGATACAGCAACCTTCACCGGAAACATCACCGGTACAGGAACAGTAAATCAGAATGGCGTCGGTACCACAGTATTAACAGGCCAGACCCTCTGGACAGGCGGGACAACAATAAATGCAGGAACATTAACACTAGACGGCAGCAATGGAGGAGCCCAGCTAACAGGAACAATAACAGGACAAACAGGAACAACCCTTAACATAAACAACGGGGCAACCTGGAACCTTACAGGAAACTCAACAGTAGGGAACTTAAACGGCAACAATGGAAACATAGCGATGAACACCAACCTTGCGGCAGGCATAGGCGACCAGATAGCAGCTGACACTGCAAACGGCAACATCGCCATAACAGTATCCAACACAGGAGGAACTATAACAGGAAAAGCACCTATAGTAGAGCTGATAGACGTAGCTAACCCATCAGCAAGCAGTGGAAACTACACATTATCAAATGGACCAATACCGGTAGGGCTATATAACTATAACCTGTTAAGCGGAAAACAACTGAATTATGGGCAAGCAAACAGTGCAAACTGGTATTTAGCTCCAAGCTATGGAAAAGAACTAACCACACTAGTTGGAGCAAGTGACCAAACAGGCACATGGCTAATGGCTAACGACTCCCTATTACAAAGAATGGGAGAACTAAGAACAAGCAGCGCAGATGAGCAAAAACATTCGTATCAAACATGGATAAGAGGCTACGGCTGGCAAGCAAACATAAACACCGACAACAGCCAAATAAGTTACAAAGAAAACACCTATGGGCTAGATCTCGGAGCAGACAAAACCTATAACACAAGAATAGGAAAAATATACACAGGGATAATGGTAGGGTACGGCAACAGCCGGAGAAGTATGAACAGCGGAGCAGGTCAAAGCCTAACCGACACCGTCTATGGAGGGATTTACGGCACATGGATAAACAGCAAAGGATACTACATAGATGCCTTAGCCAAACTAGGAAACATACATAACAACATAAAAGCCTATGACACAGAAAACAGCAGAGCCGACTACAGTAACTGGGGAATAACAGCCTCGCTAGAAGCAGGGAAACAATTCAAAACAGAAACAGGATGGTACATAGAACCACAGGCACAAATAACAATCCTGAATTTCACAGGGTCAAATTTCGCAACAAGCGGAAACCAAGCAAGCATAGAACAAAGAAACAGCACAAGCTATGACTTAAGAGCAGGAATAGTAGCAGGGAAGAACATAAAAACAGAAAGAGGAAGCATACAGCCGTACCTAAAAGGAATGTATGGGAGGAGCTGGACAGACCAGGGAGGAATAAGCTACAACGGCGACACCATAGTAGCTAATACAAGCGGTGACAGATACCAGGTAGGAGGCGGGGTAGCATGGCAGATAACCCAAAGCACAGAAGTACATGCAGATTATGAATACATAAAAGGAAGCAGAATAGAAGTACCTTGGAAGTTCAATGCTGGATTAAGATACAACTGGTAAGAAACAATGCACAGTGCATAATGCACAACGTATAATGAATTTTTAACTATGCATTATGAATTATGCATTGGTGATTTCATCTCTCTGCTCCCCGTTGAGAGATGTAGCCTGCCTTTCTTGTTCGGCAGGCACGGATGAGGGGGTTTCCCAGATTGTTTCCTCCTCATCCAGTTTTTGATATACAACGCCTATGGCGTAGGTCATTGGTGGGTTTCGCTTGCACTCTACCCGTTCTACTTGCTACGCATTGCTTCACAAATCTAATGACGCAGGATTTTGAGGCATAGGCAAGGCGCTTGAGGCGCAGGTCACGAAGCAACCGTAGAGGCAGCATTCTGCCGCCCGATTATCTGGCGACGCAAGTCGCCCCTACAAGTGTTGAGTGGCCTGCGATGAGAGCAACGCCGTATATGACCAAAAGCCGAAGCCATACTATTTTTTCAGTTGATATGCAGCAGTAAAATACTGCCTATACCCCTGTACCAGTATCAAAAACGTTGTTATTGCGGTAGCTCCCGTAATAGCGCACATTATACCTATCTGGTATCTTACTGCTATAGCAGGTACCGTTCCTGAAAGTATCTGCCCTGTCATCATCCCAGGCAAAGCGACAATTCCTGTGGCTGCCATTGTATTTATTGTAGGTATCAAAGCCGCGATATAAGCTGATTTAATTGCCGGCATTACTGCCTGTTTTGGATTCGCCCCAAGACAGAGGGCTGTTTCTATTTCGTTTTCTCTTTCGCCAATTTCTGATGACAAACGTTCCGAGGCAAGGGTAGCGCTGTTCATTGCGTTCCCTATAATCATTCCTGCTAATGGAATAAGATATCGCGGATCATACCAGGGAGAGTACCCCACAACAACGAGACAGAAGTAAAATGTTGCTCCTCCGCAACCTACAATAATAGATATCCCTACTATCCTGTAAAACTTTGGAATTCTCTTTTTTATCCTTGACCCAGCAATCTGCATTGAGAAGCCAATCATTATAAAAAGCATGAGTATTACTAAAACCGGTGAGTTAACGGTGAAAATCAAGGTCAAGATATAACCGACTACCAGAAGCTGCAGCCCCATCCGTATAGATGACCAGAAGAGCTGTTTCCCCAAGCCGAAGTACTGGATTCTTGAGAGGCTTATGGCGAGAAGGATAAGCCCATAAGCGTAAATAAGCTGCAATGTATCAATATGAACAATCTGCTCAGTTCCCATATGCTATTCCTTAACTTTTTCAGGCTCTTCCAGGAATTTTTTAAATTCGGCGGTTTTTGGATTTGAGAAGATTTCTTTTGCAGTCCCTTCTTCAATGACTTTTCCATGTTCCATATAGATTATTCTGTCAGCAACGGCTTCAGCAAAAAACAGGTCATGAGTTACCAGTACGATAGTCACTTTTTCAGAGACGCAGATGTTACGAAGCATTGCTGCAATCCGCTTTGTAGCCGGTCTATCAAGGGCGCTAGTAGGTTCATCCAAAAGAAGGGCTTCCGGTTTCAGGATCAGCGCCCGCGCAAGATTTAGACGCTGCTGTTCTCCCCCTGACAATGAGCGGGCGCTACGATTCAGCATCTCAGGCGGTATATTTGTGAGCTCAAGAGCTCTTTCAATATCTTTACTGTTTGCTTCCGGCAGGGCGGTTTTTTGATAGGTAAAAGGGATCTGCAAGTTTGAAAGTAGTGTCCCTTCAAACATAAAAGGCTTTTGTAATATCATTACAACTTTTCTTCTAAGAGTAAGAGGGTTAATAGACTTAATATCCTGATCTCCCAGAAAAATTTTCCCGGAAGCCGATTCCTGAAGACGGTTTATAACTCTCAGTAAAGTGCTTTTACCGCTTCCCGAAGGGCCTGTTATGACTGAGATCTCCCCATTTCTCACTGTAACAGAAACATTATCAATAATTTTGATTTCGTTCCCGTCGCTGTCTTTTTGGATTACGGTTACATTCTCCACTGTTATATCTTGCTTAATGTAATCCATCTCAACCTCTACCGAACTTAAAGATAAATTCTCTGTTTAAATTAAATAGCAACTTTTATTATTGTAGGTTTAAGAATTTTTACTATATCTTCTGCTTTAATCTCTACAAGAAACCCTCTTTTCCCGCCATTAATATATACTTTTTCAAGCATAGCTATACTCTCTTCCATGTAAACAGGAATTACTTTTCTTGTTCCAAAAGGTGAAGTCCCTCCAACCAGATATCCTGAATGCTTATTGGCTGTTTCAGGAGAACAGGGAGTTATCATTTTTACTTTCATGATTCTCGCAAGCTCTTTGGTTGAAACCTGGCAATCACCGTGCATCAAAACAATAATCGGATTTCTATTTTCATCTTCCATTATAAGGGTTTTAATTACACAATGTTCTTCTACTCCCAATTCTCTTGATGATACAGCAGTTCCACCTTTTTCTTCGTATTTGTATAAATGGGGTATGAACTCTACGTTGTTTTCCCTTAAAGTCCTTATAGCAGGTGTTACAGGTATTTTTTTATCTGACATGGGTACCTCATCTTCCTGAATCTAGCATGAAAAAAGGGTATGTTTCCATACCCTTAAATTCAGTGACTTCGGCTTTTGAAGTCTTGACCTCTAGCTTAAGCCTTAAAAAAACTGAGCCAGCCAATCTGTTATTATTTTAATTATTGGTCGTTTAAAAACGGCCTTAATTATTATACTTACTGTTATCACGATGATAGCTACTTCTGCCAAAGTGTATAGGGTTTCCATAAAATATCCTATACTATTTTCAGAACAATCTTCCCAAAATGCTTATCCTCTTCCATCATCTTATGGGCTTCTGCAACTTCATCAATTGAAAATACCTTTTCTATCATAGGAACAATAGTCCTGTCCGCAAACTTGGGCAAAGCCGTTTTCGTAAACTCCGCAACTATATCCCCTTTATCTTTTACAGGCCTTGAGCGGAGTACTGACCCTATTATCTGCTGACGTTTAACCATCATAAGGGCCAGGTTAAGCTCAGCTTTTATTCCGCTTATGACTCCGATAATTACAAGCCTGCCTGCATAGGCGAGAGAATTCATATTTGGAGCGAGGTATTTTGCTCCAACATGGTCTAAAATGACATCTACCCCTTTTTTATTGGTAAACTCTTTGACTTTTTCTGCGAAATCAGGAGTCTCTTTGAAGTTTATTACCATGTCAGCGCCAATCTCCTTCACCCTGTCTATTTTTTCCGGCGCAGCAGTAACAATTATTTGTGTCGCGGAGAGAAGGGCTTTGCATAGCTGTATCCCTGCCGTATTTACTCCGCCTCCGCCACCGTGGATAATTACTTTGTTGTTATCTTTTAAACCTCCTATCATAAAGAGGTTAAGAAAGGCAGTTATATACGATTCGCAAACACAGGCAGCCTCTTCAAAACTCATACTTTCAGGTATCGGCATCAGGTGATTAGCGTAAGCAACAGCATACTCAGCATATGCGCCTCCACCTACAAGACTCATTACCCTGGCCCCTTTTGTCCACCCTGTAACACCCGGTCCCAGTTCCTCAACAGTCCCGGCCACTTCAAGTCCCAGAATTTCTGAGTCTCCGGGAGGCGGAGGATAATTTCCCATACGCTGGACAAGGTCAGGCCGGTTAATTGAGGTTGCAACAACTTTTATTAAAACTTGCTCCTCACCCGGTGCAGGTTTGGGAGTTTCTCCGACTTTAAGTACTTCTATACCGCCAAAACCATCCATTAGAACAGCTTTCATATTCTCTCCTTTTAATTGTAATGGGTATCTGTTTTCATACACTGAGAGCTTAACAGTGTCAAATTTTTTACTTGGCTTTAGGCCTATGTCCTGAAAAGATTATCCGTCTAAAAGGGAAGAGAACAGGGGAACCAGACCATCTTTTGCGGAGTTTCTCCCTGTAGCTAGCTGAAAAAGGCTCATGTAACTCTTTCGGCAGCTTTTCAAAATATGGAACAAGGGTTGTGCCGGAGGTCCAATCCGCTACAGCATCAGCATTCTCCAAAATATGCGGATAAACTCTTTCATAAACTGTTATATCTTCCGCTCCGGACTTATAAAGGAGCTCTGCATATCTTTCTATCGGCAGAACAGGAGATGTTCTCGTCCAGCCATTAAGAGCTGAACGAAAAGGCTCCTCTCTCGCAGTTTCAATAATACATACGTGAGATGGAGAAGCATTATTATTAGGTATCTGGACAGCTATTTCACCGTCAGGATTTAATTGGTCAAAAAGTCTTGGTACAAGGGTTTCATGATTATCTACCCAATGCAGAGCGGCATTTGAAAAGATAATATCCCATGAGCCCTCAACTGTCGCTATATCTCCAATCCTGAATTTTACATTAAGCCTGTCACACTGCCCTGCTTTTTTGAGCATCTCCTCTGAGCTGTCTATTCCGGTGACTACACTTTCGGGGAAAAGATCCCCAAGCTTACAGGTCAGTTCGCCGGTTCCGCATCCAAGATCCACAATTTTAAGATTATTACGTAGTTTGAGTAGCTTACATAGATCTTGAAACGGTCTGGCTCTTTCATCTTTATATTGATTATACTTTTCAGGATTCCACGGCATAAAGATCTCTCCTTATAAGGGCTTAGCCTGTCTATTTTTTTATTGTAAGTAATAAGAATAAAGAGAGTATAGCTTAAGGTAGGCAATTTAGTAAAACAAAAGCCTGCAATTTTTTAATTCCAGGCTTTTGTTGGCTGTTTGGATATCTTATTTTTTTAATCTCGTAGATCTTACAGGCCTAGTTGTGGGCTTGGCTGCAGGTTTAGCCGTTTGGGGAGATTTTTTCGCTTTAAGTTTTGCCATTCTTGTTGCTCTGGCTCTTTCAAGAACAGCGCTCATGCCTCTCTCTTCTGCCGCTTTTCTACGGGCTTCTGAGAAATTTTTTGCTGCCAGCTTCTGAGTGCTTTTTATTCCAAACTGCTTACGATACTGGCCTGGTGTCATTTGATGGGCTGTTGCAAGATGTTTTTTAAGAGTTTTAAATCCACCTTTACTACATACCATACAAATTACTTCATCTTTTTTAAAAGCTTGCTTTGCAGTTAGTTTAGAGAGTTTCCCATCTTCTGCAATTTTATCTATTGGCTGGCCTGCTTCCATTGTTTTTAAAGCATTATAAACTGTCTGTATCTCCTGTATTAATTGTTCAGTTGTCATAGCTGTTGTTGATGCATGTGAAGCTACAATTTCCGCTGCCATTTCAAGCAAATTTGCCATTATTTATCTCCTCTATGTTTATTTCTCTATATTAAAATGCAACATCTTTGAAAGTCTATATCTTTTTTATCTATTCAAAATATAAAATGTAATTACAATAATAAAAAGTATAAAAATAATTATCAAATAAAACAGATAAAAGTCAACACTTAATTCTATTTTTCTTAATGAATTTATAGTGTTTTTAAGGAAGTAATAGTTTTTTGTACAGACAATCAACTCGCAGATCATTGTTAAGAATCTGCAAACAGTCAAAATTGAGATTTATCCGCACAAGTATCTTGTGCTCTGAATAGCTTGTTAATTCTCCTGTCAAAATGGATTTTTGTTATATCAGAGTAAGTTATGGAGTGCATAAAAACGAATCAGTCGGAAACAAGAGAGCTCAGGTATTACCTGAGCTAACAGGCAAAAAATGCAATCAGTCGATTAGCTAAAGAGAGACAAAAACATAAACCGCAAAGGACACAAAAAAAGACGTCATTCCGGGCTCGCCCCGGAATCCCCTCCTCGTAGGAGATTGCGGCTCGGAGGCCGCAATGACAATAGCGCCCTTTGCGAAACCTTTGCGCGCCTTGCGGCTAAAAGAAATAAAAGGTTTTCTCTATGTCTGTGAGAAATAAAAAACCAGGCATCCCGAAGCCACAAAAACAAATTGATCGAAAGTAGATTATGTCAGGTATTACCTGGGCTGGCAGGCTAAAAATGCAATTGATCGATTAGCTAAAGAGAAATGATACAGAACGGACAAATGGTGAGTTTCGCTTGCGCTTTACCCGCTCCATAGCTAAAGCATCAGGGGCAACGATCGCCCAGTTGAAGGACGCTGGCCAGGTTGGTAGATCAAACGTTTCACTAATCCCTGTTTGTTGGCAGCGTTATTCCATCAAATGTGGCAGAAACATCTTTTAATAATTCCGAGATATTTAAATGCTGCGGGCAGGCCTTTTCACACTCTCCACAGCTAATACAATCGCCGGCTTTTCCATGTGTTGATGCAAGATTTATATAATAAACAAATTGACTGGAAAGATCCTCGGTAATAGTGCGTTTTCTACCGTTATATAGGGCAAAGTAGTCTGGAATGGCAATTTTTTGCGGGCATTCGTTTTCACAGTAACGGCAGTTAGTGCAAGAAATAACTATGTTTTTACTGATAATATCAGCGACAGCCCAAATAACTTTATACTCTTCTTCTCGGAGTGGCTGAAAATCAGTCATGTACGACGTATTATCCAACACCTGCGCCATAGTATTCATTCCGGTAAGCACCATCATAACCCCTTCAAGGCTGGCAGCAAAGCGAATGGCCCATGAGGGAATGGACATCTCTGGATTATATATTTTCATCATCTGTTTCGCCTCTTGCGGTACTGCTGCCAGATCACCACCTTTACATGGCTCCATTACAATAACAGGCATATTATGCTTTCTTGCAACTTCCCAGCATCTTCTGGACTGTATGCCTGAATCTTCCCAGTCAATATAATTGATTTGAAGCTGTACAAAATCCAGTTCTGGATGTGCTGTTAAAACTTCATCCAACAGCTCCGGCGTATCATGGAATGAAATGCCAACATTCAAAACTTTGCCTTCCCGCTTTTTACTCTGTACAAAATCGAAGGTATTAAATTGGTTGGCCTGCTGGTAGGCGCTGTACCCTATGTTATGAATCAGATAATAATCAAAAAAAGTGACGCCACATTTAGCAAGCTGTTCATTAAAGATATCTTCCTGTTCTTCCTCTGATTTAAGCAAACTTGTCTTCAACTTTGTAGCCAGTTGAAAGGCATTGCGCGGATACCGTTCAACTACTGCCTTACGGATCGCTTCTTCACTCTTAAATTTATGGTACACAAATGCAGTATCAAAGTACGAGAAACCTTTTTCAATAAATGTATCAACAAGCTTATTCAATAATGCAAAATCGAATGAGGTTTGGTCGTCTCTGTTCAGAAGCGGCAACCGCATGAAACCAAAACCAAGTTTTTTTGACATATTATCCAACTCCTGTCACCTCAATATATTGGTCATCAGGAAGGTTTCAGGTTAATCTAAGAAGATTTCTTTGGCACGGTTAAATGCTGACCATGCTTTAGGCCAGCCAACATAAAAAGCCAAATGAGTGATAACTTCAGCAATTTCCGCTTTTGTCACACCATTAGTCTTAGCAATAACAAGGTGGGTAAGCAGTTGCTCGAAGTTCCCGCCACTTATAAGTGCTGCAACAGTAATCATGCTTCTGTCACGTGGAGAAAGCTCTGTTTCCCGTGACCAAACCTCTCCAAACAATACGTCGTCATTTAACTCCGCGAATTTTGGAGCAAATGTACCTAAGTTATCCCGTCCTGCCGTTTGTTTTTTCATTTTTTCAGACCCATTTCTCATATATTGGCATTATGCTGATTTACTTATTGAAAGAAGCTTCATCACCTTTATTTTCTGCAATTTGCTAATTGTTATTGTTTTAAATCACAGCCGAAAGGAGCGTCAATATATGACCATCAGGTTGGAGGGCTCCAACTGTGGGGCCCTCCATTTATACTGTCTGTAGATAATAAAGGAGCTTAATTTTTTGGCATAGCATCAAAGGAATATGGTGCTTCA
>WQYY01000064.1 GCA_009780995.1 Desulfuromonadales bacterium | reverse complement strand
TTTAGCGGAGCTTCAGGCTTAAGGACTTTAAGAGGATGAGGATCAAAAGTTATAACAACAGAAACCCCGCTAATTTCTGAAGCGAGGCTTTCCAATCTTTTGAATATCTTAAGGTGTCCTTTATGAACTCCGTCAAAATTACCTATTGTTACAACAGGATTTTTTAAGGGAGAAAGGATCTCATCAAGACTTTTATATATTTTCATTACCTACCTGTTCCTGCAAATTTATATGACTTCGACTTTTGGCCACATGCGGCGTTGTCTTCGTCGAGTTATTCCCCTCCTGGGAGGGGTGCCCGAAGGGCGGGGTGGTCCGGGCGCACACTGTGCGCCCCTACGTATTTTATTTCGGAACGCCGAGGACGTCGTCCCCCACATTTTTCGGCTATGCCTCAGAAGACGCGATCAAAGCAACGTAGCATTCGCCCCTTAATCAAAGCTGTCTTAAAACTTAACACAGCTCTTGGCAACGGGCAAGAATCTCTTTTATCAGTCAAAAAGAAGAGCCAACCATTGCCTGATTCTATAGCCTATAAGAGAATTAGGCAATTTTCTTAGCACTACGATGTATACTATTAAAACCTGTTAGCTCAGGTATTACCTGAGCTAACAGGTTTTAAATCATCTAAAAATCAGTTAAAATGACATCGTATACTTATATTATTAGGCAATAATGTGAAACCGCAACTCATTCTAGTTTCTCACAAAGACTTGTAGGGGCGCGATTTATCGCACCCAATGTGGACGTGATAAATCACGCCCCTACAAGTTTTCTCTGCACCCTCTGTACCTCTATGAGGAAACTTAATGCCTTACCCTACGCCCTCTTTTCTTACCGCCGCTTTTGCGTAAAGAACCTCTCTTTACATCTCCAGCACCGTTCTTCCACCCTTCTGGCTTTTTACCCTTTATCGGTTTATGGGCATACTCGCCTTCACCATTATCAGCCGGTTTCATACCTGCGATAGTAAACTCAATTTGCCTCTGCTCAATATTTACACCGGCAACTACAACACGGATAGGATCACCTATGCGGAATTTAACCCCGCTCCTCTCCCCCTCAAGAACATGTAGCGACTCAATATAACGGTAAAAATCCCTTGGCAGAGTTGAAATATGGATCATACCCTCAACAAAGAACTCCTCAAGCTCAACGAAAATTCCGAAAGATGTTACACCGTCAATATATCCGTCAAACTCCTCTCCGACTTTATCAGACATAAACTGAACTTTTTTAAGATCAACAACCTCCCGTTCAGCCTCCATCGCCACCCGCTCCCGCTTACTGGTATGATCCGCAATATCATTCAGACTGGCGGGAAATCCAGGGAAAGGTAAACTCTTAGCATTAAAGCCTGCCCCTTTTTGAAGAGTCCACTTTAAAATTCTATGCACAACAAGATCAGGATAGCGCCGTATCGGAGAAGTAAAATGAGTATAACAATCCGTTCCAAGCCCAAAATGTCCGAGATTCTCGGCGGAGTACCTGGCCTGTTTCATACTTCTTAACAACAGACGGTTAACCAGTCTCTCTTCAGGAGCTCCCTCCATCTCTTTCAACAGCTTCTGAATATTCTTTGAAGTAACCACTCCATTGTCACTTTCCAGTTTATATCCTAATGGCAATAAAAATTCCCCCAAAGCCGCAAGCTTCTCCTGGCTTGGAGGTTCATGAATTCTGTAAAGCATAGGTATATCCAACTTTGTTATATATGCCGCCACAGCCTCATTAGCAGCAAGCATAAAAGACTCAATAATTTTATGTGCAAGATTACGCTCAGCTCTGACAATGCCCTCAGTCGCGCCATTTGCGCCGATAATAATCTCAGGCTCCGGCAAATCGAAATCTATACTCCCTCTCTCTTTTCTAACATCAATAAGGATCAATGCCAGATCTTTCATAACCATAAGATCAGGCACAAGCTCATTATACTCCTTAACAGCTTCAGGGTCATTATGCTCCACAATCTTACTTACAATGGTATAGGTAAGCCTTGCGTTACTCCTTATAACAGCCGGATAGAAACTGCTGGATACCATCTCACCTTTCATGTTGAAAAGCATCTCCGCAGTCATTGTAAGGCGGTCTACATTGGGGTTTAAAGAACATATGCCGTTAGATAATTCTTCAGGAAGCATAGGTATACACCTATCAGGGAAATAGACAGAAGTACCGCGGAGATACGCCTCTATATCTATAGGAGAGCCGGGCTTAACATAATGGGCGACATCAGCAATTGAAACCCATAGCCTTATTCCTTCTTTTTCAGCCCTTACCGAGACTGCGTCATCAAAATCTTTCGCAGTTTCGCCGTCAATAGTAACAGTAAGAATATCCCTCAGGTCTTTTCGGCCTGCGACGTCTGAATCATTAACTGCCTGACCTATACTCCTTGCCTCTTTCAGAGTTGTCTCCTGAAATTCATAAGGAAGATCGAACTTCCTTATGATAGAAAGCACCTCAACCTCAGGATCTTCAGGATTCCCCAGCACTTCAACTATTTTTCCTGTTAATGGAGTCCTCTGGTCTGGGTAAGCAGTTATTTTAGCTACAACAACCTCTCCTGATTTGGCATCAGATAATCCGTCTTTAGGAATAAAAACCTCTCCCAGTTTCTGTTCCATTGGCCTTACAACGGAAAAACCTCTTCTGTTTTCAAAAATGCCTACAACCTTTTCATACTCATGCTTCAGAGTCTCGACAATTTCACCTTCACATTTACCATTACCTCGCCTGTTACAGACCCTTACAGATACCTGATCACCATGAAGACTGTTTTTCAGACACTTCGCAGGGATAAATACATCATCTCCCCCTCTGTCAGGAGTTACAAAACCATACCCATCTTTATGCACACAAAGCTTGCCTGAAATGGTTTTTTCGCCTCTGCCGCTCTTCGCGGAAAGAGACTTAACAGCTATCTTCTTTACAGATACTTTTCTTTTTTTCATAAAACCTCTATTTGTAAAAACAGCTAAAAACTTTTATCCTTTATTTTAACTAAGATATTATGTCAAAATTGCAAAAAAGAGGTAAAAAATGTTTTTAAAATATGGACGATCAGCAGTCATTTATATAATCCTTCTTTTATTCCCCTCTGTAGGCTTGACAATAGCGGAAGAGCCATCTCTTTCATCTGCAGCAAATGCTATGAAAGCGAAGGAGTATGCAAAAAGCGCTGAAATAGCTGCCAGCTTACCGGATAGCCCTGAAAGAAATTTTCTGCTGGGTGTTGCAAAACTTAAATCCGGAAAAACTGATGAAGCGGTGCAATACCTGGACGCAGCGTCAAAAACATATCCTCTTCTCGCTGATTATGCCCTTAGTTATAAAGCAATAGCTCTGATAAAAGATAAAAAACCTGGTGAAGCTCTGTCTGCTCTTGAAGATATTATAAAAAACCATAGCAGTTCTCCCCTATTCCGCAGAGCTCTTCTTCAAAAAGCCAATATACTCTTCGACACAGGCAGATATTCAGAAGCTGAGCCTGTTTTTCAGCAGTTTATAAACAAGTATTCAGCGGGAAATGATTATATGCTGGCCAGATACAAGCTTGCGGAGTGCAAGGAAAAGGCGGGAGCATATGATGAAGCAGTCTCCATCTATTATCAGATCTGGCAGGAAAGCCCGGGCAGTTCCTATGCGGAAGAGGCTGAAAAAAGCCTGAAAAGAGTTGGTACAAAAGGAGTTAAAATACCTGTACCGACAAGTCAGGAGATGTATCAGCGGGGAACATCATTATATAACCTTAAAAAATTCAGTTCCGCATTGCAAATATTCAAAAATATCAACACAACTGACAAAGAGTTACAGGACAGCATAGCTTTAAAGATAGCCCAAATAGAGCTAAAAACGAGACATTACAAAGACGCTGAAGCCTCCTTTAAAAGCCTTCTGAACTCCAGGCCTGAAATTGCCATGGAAGCGGAGTATGGCATAGCAAAATCCCTTGAAAAACTTGATGACGATGAAAATGCATTTAACGCATATATAAATATTGCAAAAAAATATCCCGGTTCATCAGTTGCAGACGATGCTTTAATGGATGCCGCTTATATAAGAAAATTCCAGAGGAAACATAAAGAATCCCTAGAACTATTCAAGAACATTGCAGAAAACGCTTTAAGAAAATCTGTAAGACAGCAAGCATTATGGGAAGCAGGCTGGGGAAGCTACATTACCGGAGAGTACAAAGAAGCGGAAAATTATTTAATAGAACTTTCCGGCGTAGCCGAACAGAGGGAAAAAGCTCTGTACTGGGCAGCCCGCTCGGCAGAAAACGCAGGAGATGCATCTGTAGCAAAAGAGTTCTACTCTATCCTTGTAAAAGAGTATCCTGATGGCTTCTATGCCCTTAACGCAGAAAATACAGATAAAACCCTACCTGAGCCACCGGTAATAACTGAGCCGCTGTTTAAACTTCTCCCTATGCCAAGCGGATATGAACGAGTTAAAGCCCTTATATCACTGGGGCTTATTGATGATGCCAATATAGAAATTACTGCTGTCAAAAAAAGCCTCCCTGAATATGGAAAAGAAAACCTTGATATGGCGCGGCTTTATCTGGAAGCAGGAGAGTATAATTATGCTGCGGCCCTGTTCAGGGGAGCCGCCAGAAAAAATGGAGGGAATAACAAAGCTGTATGGGGAATCCTCTATCCACTTGCATTTGAAGAACTTGTAAAAGAACATTCTGAAAAAGCAGGAGTACCTATAAGCCTTTCATACGCCATTATGAAAGCTGAAAGCAACTTCCTGCCAACGGCCACCTCCCCTGTTGGCGCCAGAGGCTTAATGCAGCTCATGCCGGCAACTGCTGCCAGAATGCTCCACAAAAAGGGGAAGTTAGACCCTGCAAAGCTTTACAACCCGGACTTTAACATCACTCTTGGCACACAGCATTTAAAGGATCTGATGCTTGCATACAATAACAACAAGATTGCAGTAATAGCCTCTTATAATGCAGGAAGCGGCAATGTAGATAAATGGCTTAAAAGATATTCAGACCTTAAACCAGATGAGTTTATTGAAAGTATCCCTTTCGGTGAAACAAGGGAATATGTAAAAAGGGTTTTGGCGACGGCGGAGCTTTATAAGAAGCTATATAAGATGGACTGAAGTTATTCTATAAAGTGTGGAGTGTGAAGAGTGGAGTGTGGAGTTAACCCCCACACTAAAAAAGAGCTTTATTGCCTAATCGTACAAGTACACAATGTAATTTCAGTTGATTTTTTGATGCATTAAAACCTGTTAGCTGAGGTATTACCTGAGCTGACAGGTTTTAGAAGTACACGCCATAATATTCAAAAAATTGCCTCATTGTATTATAGCTTCACAAAGAACCGTAGGGGCGGCATTCTGCCGCCCGTATTATCGGAACGCCAAGAACAGTCGCCGCCTACATATTGCCATGCCAATTTTATTTCGCGCTTTTCGCGTCTTTCGCGGTTATGGTTTGCTGATGAGGGCGCGATAAATCGCGCCCCTACGGGTTTTAACTCCACACTTCACTCTTCACACTCCACACTATTTCAGATATGCCCAAAAGCCGAAGTCATATAAAATCAACCACTTGACATACCCCATATCCATGCTTACCATTATTAAGTTATTCCAAGCTTATTTATAACGAGGATATATTTATGTTACGCCCTGAAAAAATGACAATCAAAACCCAAGAAGCCGTTTCAAACGCTTATAATCTTGCAACGAAAAAAGGTAACAGCGCTATTGAGCCTGAACATCTTTTACTGGCTCTCCTTGACCAGGAAGACGGGCTTATAAAGCCCCTTCTTGAAAGAGTCGGCGCATCACCCGAGCCAGTGAAAAGTATGGCTGAAAGAGCCATGAACAGACTCCCCACAGTTACAGGCGATGTCGGACAGCCAGGTATTTCATCGGCACTCAACAAAGTACTCTCTACAGCTCAAAAAGAAGCTGATAATATGAAAGACAGCTTTGTTGCTACTGAGCATCTTATTTTAGCCATGTCTATGGATAAGGGTAATGAAGCGGGCAAAATACTGGCTGAAGCAGGCATTTCCCATGACGCTTTGCTAACGGCTTTAAAAGATATAAGAGGAGGAGAAAGAGTGACAGAACAGAACGCAGAAGAGCGCTATCGAGCCCTGGATAAATATACAAAAGATTTTACCGAGCTCGCCCGTACCGGGAAGCTAGATCCGGTAATAGGCCGTGATGATGAGATTAGAAGGGTAATTCAGGTACTTTCCCGAAGAACAAAGAATAACCCTGTTCTTATTGGCGAACCCGGCGTAGGGAAAACAGCTATTGTTGAAGGGCTTGCCAGCAGGATTATTGCCGGTGATGTGCCTGAAACTCTGAAAAATAAACGTCTTCTTTCATTGGATATGGGTTCTTTGATTGCCGGCGCAAAATACAGGGGAGAGTTTGAAGACAGGCTCAAAGCCGTGATTAAAGAGGTTGAAAAGTCTGACGGAGAGATAATCCTCTTCATTGATGAGCTTCATACTCTTGTCGGCGCCGGAGCTTCCGAAGGCGCAATGGACGCCTCAAACATGCTTAAACCTGCCCTTGCAAGAGGTGAGTTGCACTGTATAGGAGCAACAACCCTGAACGAATACAGAAAATATATTGAAAAAGACGCCGCCCTTGAAAGACGTTTTCAGCAGGTTTTTGTGGGCGAGCCCTCTGTTGAAGATACAATCGCAATTCTGAGAGGACTGAAAGAGCGTTACGAAAACTTTCATGGAATAAGGATCAAAGATAGCGCGATCATTGCAGCTGCAACCCTTTCTGACAGATATATTACTGACAGGTTCCTGCCTGATAAAGCGATTGATCTTATTGATGAAGCCGCTTCAAGGCTCAGGATAGAGATAGATTCCCTCCCTACGGAGATTGATGAGGTTGAAAGAAAGATAATTCAGCTTGAAATAGAAAAACAGGCTCTTTTAAGGGAAAAGGATAAACATTCTCAGGAGCGCCAGAAAAAGCTTGCTGAGGAACTTGAGGAGTTAAAAGCTAAGTCTGCTGAACTAAAGAACCACTGGTTTAAGGAAAAAGAGCTTCACAGTAAAATAAGTGAAAAAAAGAAACTTCTTGAGGAGAAGAGGGAAGAGGCCAAAAAGAGCGAGCGGGAGGGAAATCTCGCCAAAACCGCCGAACTCCGCTACGGCGAGATACCTGCTATTGAAAAGGAGATTTCTGACTTCCAGGAAGAGCTGCTCAAACGGCAACAAGAGGGACGTATGCTTCCTGAAGAAGTGGATAATGACATGATTGCTGAGATCATCGCAAAATGGACAGGAATCCCCGTGAATCGTATGTTGGAGAGTGAAACTGAAAAGCTTGTTCATATGGAAGAGCGACTTAAATCAAGGGTCATAGGGCAGGATAAAGCCCTTGTGTTAGTGTCAAATGCTGTTAGACGAGCAAGAGCAGGACTTTCCGATCCTAACCGGCCTATAGGCTCCTTTATATTTCTTGGTCCCACAGGCGTAGGAAAAACTGAAACTGCAAAAGCTTTGGCAGAGTTTCTCTTTGATGACGATCAGGCAATTGTAAGGATTGATATGAGTGAATACCAGGAAAAACATACAGTTGCGCGTCTTATTGGCGCGCCTCCCGGTTATGTAGGGTATGAAGAAGGGGGACAGCTTACGGAAGCTGTAAGACGCAGGCCATATAGCATTGTGCTATTTGATGAAATTGAAAAAGCTCATCCGGAAGTTTTTAATGTTCTTCTGCAAGCTCTTGATGACGGCCGTCTTACAGATGGGCAAGGGCGAACCGTAGATTTCAAGAATACTGTTATTATCATGACAAGTAATATAGGGTCTCAGTGGATACAAGAGTATGGAATATCCGACTACAGCAAGATGAAAACTATGGTTATGGAGTCGCTAAAGGAGAGCTTTAAGCCTGAATTTCTTAACCGCATAGATGAAATAATCATTTATCACGCTTTAACTCTTGAAAGGATAAGAGATATCGTTACTATTCAACTGAAAGATCTTGAAAAGCGTCTTGAAGAAAACCATCTTAAATTGGATATAACTGATAAAGCGAAAGAGTATATAGCTAAAGAGGGATACGACCCTGCTTATGGCGCCAGGCCATTAAAGCGGACTATACAGAGAAGCATTCAGGATCCTCTTGCTTTATTACTGCTTGAAGGAAAGTTCAACGAAGGAGATACGATTCATATTGACACTGCTCCAAAAGGTGAAGGCTTGGAAATAAGGTAAAGCAAAGTTGCCTAATGACACAAGGTTTTATGTAAGGGGCGCACACTGGGCGTACCGATAACACGGGTGGCAGAATGCCGCCCCTACAGCCAAACAATACACACACATACGCTCTTCATAAAGACAGTTTGTAGTGTAGATAGTGGAAGTTCAACTCCACACTTCACTCTCCACACTCCACACTATTTTATTCAGCATACAACCAAAAGCCCGCATCATAAAAAAAGGCACTCAAAAATGAGTGCCTTTCTTCTTTTACTGTAACAACAATCTATATTAACGTCTGTGGCCACCGCCGCCAGGTCCCGGTCTGTGATCGCCACCTGCTCCTGGTCTACCTGCAGGTCTTTGTGCTGGCCTCATTGGTCTAAATTGTTGCCCTTTGAAACCGCCTCTTCTATAATTCATATACACATTATTCCTGGAAGTACGGATACGGTCGAAGTTATATCTGCGGAATGCTATCGGCATACGGTTCATAGGCACATAACCCCACGGCCCGCCATAAAATTGAGAGCTAAACCAATTCCCTCCCTGGTACAAATAATAGAGATTTCCGGCAAAGAATAAATCCTGTTGTACTCCAACCGCTGCATAAAAACCTAAATCCGGCATCATTACAAAACTAGGAGGTTGAATAGCCAACATTGCCGGTGCAGGTACTCCAATACCTACGTTTACACCAACCTGAGCGTTACCTGTTGCAGCCATCCCTACACTCATAAGGGTAATAGCTGATACTGCTACAATTTTCAATTTCATATAATTCTCCTTTTTTATTTTAGCGCTTTAAAATGCACCTTTTGTTGAGATTACTGCTAAAACAGATCTTAGTCAAGCATCTAGCTCCTTCAACTTAGACCATTCATATAAAACCGACTCTACGAACATGCAACTTACTAATAAAAAAATTAAGGACCTTAATACTAATGCCAAGTTTATAGGCGTTTACTGCAATTCAAAACATCGGCATTTGAATTTAGAGAGAGTAAATAAATTTGAAAAGTTACATGCTTATTTAAAATAAAAAGAATGAGCTCTGCAAAAGACAGAACTCATTCCTTTTACTATTGGTTATTAACTTATCCAATTTTTTATGGGCAGTACAAAATAAACGCCCTTATCCAACATAATGTTAGTCTATACTATTAACGTCCAGACCTATTACCACCGCCTCCACCACCGCCTCGGCCTTGGTTGCCTTGTGATGGTCTGGCGCCTTGCGCCGGTCTACTAGGAGCATTATTTTGTGGTGGCCTGGCGCTTTGCCCCGGTCTGTTTTGATTATTATTTTGTGGCGGCCTGTTATTTTGCCCTGGTCCACTAGGAGGGTTATTTTGCGGTGGCCTGTTATTTTGTCCCGGTCTATTGTTATTATTTTGTGGCGGTCTGTTATTTTGTCCCGGCCTATTGTTATTATTTTGTGGCGGCCTGTTGTTTGGTCTAAACTGCCGCCCCCTATAGCCGCCTCTTCTATAACGCACAAACTGTCTATCCCTGACAGTACGTATATGGACGAAGGTATGTCTGCGAAATACCAGTGGCATATGGTGAAAAGATACAAAAGTCCACGGCCCGCCAAAAAATGGAGAGCTAAACCAGTGCCCACCCTGATACATGTAAAACATGTTTCCGGAAAAGAATATATTTTGTTGTATTCCAACTGCTGCATAAAAGCCTAAATCCGGGACCATTACAAAAGTAGGTGGCGGAATGGTTAATACTGCCGGTGCAATAGGTATTCCAACACCTACATGCACGTTAACTCTGGCATTACCTGTTCCAACCATTCCTACGCTAATAAGCGTAATGGCTGATACCGCTACAATTCTCAATTTCATATAATTCTCCTTTTTTAATTTAACACTTCAAAGATACACTTTTGATAAAGACTACTGCTTAAATAGAATCTCGTCAAGTATCTTGCTTTTTTCGACTTAAATCAATCTACATAAGATACTATTTATTAGGATTTAATCAGGATTATGCAATAAAGAAATTGTTTTGACCTATTTCCGCAATATTGTGGAAATTAAAAAACCCTGCTACAAACCAGCAGGGTTTTCTTGCTTCTAATCAATGATCACTCAATTCAGAAGGTAATTATTTTTTTTCATCCGGTGAGCAGTAAATATCTGCTTCAACACGTCTGTTTTTGGCGCGTCCTGCGCTTGTTTCGTTTGTCGCAATAGGTTTTGTATAGCCATATCCTTTTGCATCAAGTTGTTTAGGATCAATATTGAAATGTTCGATTAAGTAATCACGAACAGCATCTGCACGCCGCTGAGAAAGCCCCATATTGTGTGCGAATGTCCCAATATTGTCAGTATGTCCTGCAATACGGGTAAATGAATTTGGATGTCTTGCAATGGCATCAGCAGCTTTTTTCAGCTCGTCGTAATACTTAGATTTAATAATAGCTTTATCAAAATCAAATAGGACTTTTATGTTAACTACTTCACAGGCTTCACCAGCAGGTTCCGCTATTTTAGGCTCAGGAGCCTTAACTTGTACCGTGGCACTACTGTTTGCAGCTCCATTTTGACCATTACAAACAAGTGTAAAGTTTGTTGTTTCTGGTGGGGTAGCTGTGCCTGAACCACTTGTGACAACAGCAACATTACCTGGTTGCATTGTGCAATCTGTGACATTTTGACAAGACCAAGTAAGAGTTGAAGAACCTCCTTTTTCTATTATAGCCGGATTTGCAGATAAATTACATGCCGGCGGCGCAGGCGGAGGGCTGGCAGGCATATTAACTTGCGGC
>WQYY01000063.1 GCA_009780995.1 Desulfuromonadales bacterium | reverse complement strand
GAAAAACTTTCTGTTGTTGTTGCAAAGCGTGATGTCCTTGAAGAGAGTCTTGTAAAGATAAGGAAGCTTAAGTAAAAACTTAATGGTTTTAATATGGGGGAGTAATGCCGCAATTGCCGCTGTTTTTTTATATATTTGCTTTTATATTTGGGGCAGTTGTTGGTTCATTTCTTAATGTCTGTATATACAGGATTCCTGAGAAAAAATCTATAGTATCACCCCCTTCAGCCTGCCCTAAATGCGGAAACTATATCCGTTGGTATGATAACATCCCTGTAATTAGTTTTTTGATTCTGCGTGGTAAATGCCGTTTTTGTAAAGCTCCTGTTTCATGGCGTTATCCTCTTATAGAAGCTTTGAACGGGATTTTAACTCTTTTACTTTTTGTAAAGTTCGGTTTGTCAATTACTTTTGTCGCATATTTTATCCTCTCTTCCGCTCTCGTTACCATCAGCTTTATTGATTTTGACCACCAGATAATACCTGATGAAATAAGTCTTTCCGGAATTGTTATTGGGTTTATATTTTCTTTCTTTATCCCGGGTTTAGGATGGCTTAATTCCCTTTTGGGTATTCTTATCGGCGGCGGCATCTTGTTGGCAGTGGCTTATGGTTATCAGTTTTTGACCGGAAAAGATGGTATGGGTGGTGGTGATATAAAGCTGCTGGCTATGCTTGGCGCGTTTCTCGGGTGGAAGGCTGTTCTTTTCATAATTTTTTCTTCATCTTTAGTGGGTGCTGTTGTTGGAATTATCATTATGATCGTTCAGAAGAAAGATAGAAAACTTGCTATCCCTTTTGGCCCATACCTTGCTCTTGGCGCGTTGCTTTATGTATTTTTCGGCGAAACTGTTATTGCCTGGTACATGTCAACTCTTCAATTTTAAGTGAAAAAATAAGCTTGTAAAAAAAATATGAATTAATTACATTAATACTGTAACAATGTAGATTGATTAATAATGCTTCAAAAAAAAGACGATCTGGAAACAAACTGTGAAGTTTATAAAACTTATATCCATCTGCTTATCCAATGATTTTGGTATGAGGAATTTCTATTTGAGCTCTTACCTTTATTGTTTGATTCCCTCCAGATCTCCTTTTTGTAAATTACCTTTGTTAACACCGTATCTTCAATAACTTCATTTTATTAAGGATTGATGTTTTGAAGTAGTTTTGACATTGCTTAACAAGAGACGTGAAATGTAACTTTTCAGGTTATGAAGAGTCTGTACTCCAGGGTGTAATATGGCTGCTTGCTGTTAGGCATAGCAGAGGAATGGATTTGTGTAATACCGGATATGTTTATTTATGCAGGATAGAGGGGTGTTGAGGCATAAAAATTGCAATTTTTATTGGCTATTGCATGTAAATAGCCGGCAAATGGCAGGGGGTTAATCATGGCTTTTAAGAAAATATTATTTTACCTGGTATCTGTTTTTATTATTTGTCTGCCTGAAAGTTCTTTTGCAGCGGCTAACACAATTAATAACCTCACTTATTCCATAACTCCGCCGGAGCTTTCCTTTAGTCCCCCTCCAAATGTTTTGATAATACTTGATAACTCCAACAGTATGGATGAGGATTTTATTGGCAACGCTGTTGGTTCATACGATCCAAGCAGCAAGTCAGTTGTGGCGAGACAAACTTTAACCACTCTTGTTCAGCAGTACGCAAATTTAATGAATATAGGCCTTATGGCATATACACTTCCTAATGGTTCCGCTAATTATGCCTCTAACGCTAACATGAATTATGTCAGTAAAAATTGGCTTTATAAGTCTCCGTATTTTGTATCCTACAACTCGAAATCCTACTGTCCCAATATAACATCTGATGTTCAAGCTGCCTGTACTGATTGGTGCGCTAACGGTGATAATGGAACAAATAGAAATACATGTAGAAGCGGATGCCAGGCTGGTAATCCCGACTTTGATGAAACCTATGGAGTAACCCCGGGGCCAGATTCGGATGAAGTTATTTCAGCCAGATCTATCGGAGATCCGCTCCGTACAAAATATTGCGGCCTTGTTTATCCAAAAACGCAGGAATTAAGCTTTACAAATCCTGATAACTCTACCGGTTATGCTTATTACGCCGGCGCAGGGTACGCTTTTTATAGTTACCAAACACTGGCTAATCAAATTTTTGTTTTCTCAGGTCTAATTCCTTCCATGGGGATAACTACGGACACCTATCTTCCCCTCACTCAGATGAATTCTTCAAATCCGGGATTTATAGGACCTACTTATTATCAGTTTACTACAAAAAATGTAACTTCAGATCCTGATGACGGAACGGGATATGCAAATCCTTATATCCCTCCTGGGTTCCTCAATAACCAAACTTGGTATGTTCCGAGTGACTCAGATTTGGCATTGGGCTACGGGAATTTTGGCCGCCGGATGGTAGAGGTTCTAGCAGGACAGACATGGTCTTCTAATCCTATTCTTGTTTCATCGGCACTATCAGGTGGATATCTTCGGGTTCCGATCGCTCCCAATGATTCTTCTCTTACTCAGCAAAATACCCTTCTTGCCATGCTTAATCCACACAGCGGGGATGAAGCCGGTTATATGTCATGTGAGGCGTCAGACCCTACCCAGTTTGACCCCAACACCATTACTGCCCCACTTGCCCTTGCTAACCCCAATTCATGCCCGTATGTTATAAACGCGGGTTTGACTCCCACGGCAGGTACGCTTCGTGACGCGAATAGTTATTTTTCAGGGAGTTATACACAGAATGGCAGTACAATAAGCAGTCCTATAAACTATCCATGCCAGGCCAATTTTATAATTTATGTAACAGACGGTATGCCGACTGTAGATGAGAATGGTAATCCAGGAGATTCAGCCACTTTAGTAGGGACTGATGCTAATCCGGCTACGGGTACTGTTCTTAATGAATTAGATAAGCTGCTCAGTGGTGTAACTGTAAATTCGGGATCTTATTCTATACAGACTTACGTTGTCGGTCTGGGGAGTACGGAGCTGGATTCGAATCTTTTGGGGCTTATGGCAAAGCATGGTGGGACTCAGAACGCTTATACCGCGAGTCAGCCGCAAGCCTTAATGGACGCGTTAACACAAATATTCAGGAGTATATTAGCCCAAACCGCTGCGGGAAGTGCGCCGGCAATGCCACCAAACGGTAACGGTAGCGGGACCACCTTTATTCAGACTCAATACTACCCTAAAAAAATATTTGAGGATCAGACGTATAGTACATGGTTGGGAGAAATGCGCAATTTCTGGTACTACATAGATCCTTATATAGTTAACAGCAGCATTCGTGAGGATACTGACGGGGATAAAACCCTCAACTTATTCAATGATGAAATACTTGTAAGCGCTTCAAACGGGATGGTACAAAAGTATAAAGACGTAAACGGAAATGGTATTAATCTGGTCCAGGACGGAGCCCCGATATCATGGGATGACGCGAAAAGCCTTTGGGACGCTGGACAGTTGTTATGGACACGTAACGTAACAGCAGACCCAAGGAGCATATGGACGTCAACAGGGAGTACAACTTTGACTCCCTTTACTTCAGGTAGTGCGGGAACTCTTTACCAGTATCTTAATGTATCATCAGCTGCTAACGCTCAGACTCTTATAAACTGGGTAAACGGAATAGATCAAACCGGCTTAAAAAACCGTACGGTTGACATTAAAAATAGCTCGACAGGTGTAATCTCTACGAATGTGTGGAAACTTGGAGATCTGATATCTTCTACGCCTGTAGTTGAATCAGTATTGCCGTTAAATGACTATTATCTTCCTACAGAGGCTCAGGCTCCCTCAAATGCCGTAGCTTACGGATATGGCGATAAGACTTACAACACTTTTACAAGCACACCAAGCTACGCTAACCGTGGTATGGTATATATAGGCGGCAATGATGGTATGATCCATGCTTTTAATACTGGACAACTTTCAACAAAAGCGGTTGGCGCTACTCAAGCCTGGATATCCGGCAGTAATCTCGGAAGGGAAGTGTGGGCGTTTATTCCTGAAAATGCGCTGCCATACCTTCAGTATGTCGCTGATCCCACAACTCCTCATCAGTATACGGTTGACGGGCCGCTTATATTAACAGATGCCAGTACAAATCCATCAAGTACCGGTTCTTACTGGACACAAGCTAAAACCGACACTTCCTGGCGCACCTATTTAATAGGGAGTATGGGGCTTGGCGGGGCTACCAGCAATAGCTGTAATAATCCGAGTTCGCAGAATTGTATACCAACTCCGGTAAAGGTCACTGGTACGGACATAGGATATTCGTCTTACTTTGCCCTGGATGTTACTAATCCGACAAATACTTCTCCTAGCTTAAAATGGGAATTCACTGATCCTGATCTTGGACTTTCCACGTCAGGAGTATCAATAGTCCGGGTTGGTGATCCAAGTACCAATGGCCGTTGGTTTGCGGTGTTTGCCAGTGGCCCTACAGGGTATGTAGATCCGACAACAAGCCAGTTTTACGGAGTAGGGGGTTCCACCAACGGCAACAAAGATATGTACATATACGTGGTAGATCTTAACGCTACTATGCCTTTTACTTCTTCAGGTACAAGTCCAAATTACTGGAAGATTGACACCGGCATAAAAGGTGCTTTTGCAGGCCCTATGGTAAATAGAACTATAGACACTGAAAGCGGTACGAACAATTCTGGGTATTATGAAGATGACGCCATATATGTAGGCTATACAGCGCCCGTAAGCGGTGGCGGGACAGGGACTACATGGACCAGCGGAGGGGTACTTCGTATACTGATTCCAAACTTATCAAAAGGCGAAGCTGACGGCACTAATCCAGCTAATTGGAAAGTAAGCCCGGTAATACAAAATATAGGGCCGGTAACTACATCAATCTCTTCCCTTATGAATTCGAAAACAGGGCAATTCTGGCTCTATTTCGGGACAGGAAGATACTTCTACCGTACCTCAACCACACTGGATGACTGGGCACCCCCTGCACCACAGGGCCCCACAGAGGCTATTTATGGCGTGCAAGATCCATGTTATAGCTCAATTACAACACCCGGTGGTATAGTACCAGGGTTTAAAAAGACATGTACAACTACAATTTCACAAAGTTCACTGGTAAATCAGACCAATTTAATATCAAACGTGGGCTCAAGCAGTGGCTGGTATGTTAATCTGAACCCTGCAACCAGCACTACTCCCGCAACTGCCACAATTAATGATTCAGGGGCTGAAAGAGTTATAACAGATCCAAGTGCAAGCGCAAATGGTATAGTCACATTTACGACATTTGAACCAAATATGAACATATGCGGTACAGGTGGGTACTCTTTCTTAAGGCCGGTAAGGTTTGACAATGGGGCTCTGCCCCCGGCCTGGGCTATGAATGGCGTAGTATTTACCACTCTGACTACGGGTGAGACTAAACAAATCAGTTTCGCGGATATACTGGCAGGGGCAAATGGCTCATCGGTATCAAAGCCTATAGCAATAGCGGGAACAGCGAGCTCGGGTTCGGGGACAGACCTTGGGAGTAAGCTGGCAGGTAATCCTTTAGTGCTTACCTTCACAAACAATAAACCTGTGAAGAAGATAATTCATATTCAGGAACATTAAATGGATAATAAAGGCTTTACACTTGTTGAGCTGTTATTTGTAGTGGTTATAATCGTTATATTAGCGGTAATAGCCACAAGAAGCTGGAACTCTATGGTTGTAAAAGGAAATATAGAGAATCAGATCAGGGGTATTTACGCTGATCTGACAGCGATAAGAACAGAAGCGTATCAGAGCAAGACAGCAAGAACAGTTATAATTAATGGTACAGATTTTACTCAATTTAATGTTTATTCTACGGCAACAACGGGAGGTACAATCGCGCCAGCGTGGACAAAAACATTAAAATACCATATGGCGACTAATACCAGTAACGGTTTAAATCCCATAAAAATAACTTTCAATGCACAGGGATTTGGATCTGCTTCAACTAATCAGAGCATATGTGTAGTTCCTAGTGGTGATGTAATAGATGTTAACAATGCTGCTGTTGACAGTATTATTATATCTACAGCCCAGATTAGTTTAGGAAAACGGACCGGAGGGGATTGTGCGGCTACCAATATTACGGAAAAATAAAGGATTTACCCTTATTGAGGTAATGGTTGCTCTCGGTATAATTACAGTCGCTCTGTTAGGGCTTCTTGAGGTTATTAATATTGCAATGATATATAATCTTAATAGTCAATTGCGGGAAGAAGCCACAAATCTAGGGCAGAAATATATGGATGATTTTAAAGATATGGGATGTTCGAATATACCGGCTCCTGTTACATATCCAACAATATCTACCGCTACTAAGATAAGAGGCGCAAATAATAAGTTGATGGTAGATAGAAGTGCCACATCTCTTGGATCTAATACCACGCAGTTACAAGTTGTTGTTACCTGGCGGATTAAAGGTGTTACATATACAAATAATGTAACATCTGTCTGCTCGCAATAGATGGCCTGTGGATTGTTCTGTTGGTTTTTGGAGGATTGATGCTTATGATGAAAAACAGTAGAGGATTTACTCTTATTGAGCTGGTCGTAGCTATGGCGATTATGGTTGTTGCTATAATAATCGCTGCTGACGCTTTTGATAAGATTATGTATAAATCTTCTCAAACACAGAAATCCTCGGAAAGCGATATTGCAGGTATCTTTGGGCTGGAGGTTTTGAGAACAGATCTTAATAATGCTGGCTTTGGCCTGCCATGGAGTTTTGAAGGTACTGTTAATTATGCCGAAGCCGCTTCAAATTCGAGTGCGCTGCCGGGTATTGATCCTGCTACATTTAATGATGCACCTTCCAATCCGCCAAGAGCCATTTTAAGCGGAGACAACGGTTTTAATAAGGATAGCACCGGTGTAGGTTCAAAGTATATTGTTATAAAGTCGGTTTTAGCTCCTACGAGCGCTCTGAGTAACACATGGCAGACTATATATTACTCATTTACTGGAGATAAGACAGCAAGACCCTGGGGGGATACCACAAGAGATATAGCTCAGACTACTAATGTAATAGTTTTAAGGAATGTTATGACAGGGACTTCTCAGACAAGGAGCCTTGTAACGAACAGCGCGTTTTCACCGTCATTTTCAACACCATTTAGTAATATAAGCAGTTTTATAAGCCCAAACCATAGTAACGGGGATGTTTTTACCGTTTATGGCGTTAGCGCGTCGACTACTAGTGCACCGACATTAATCATGCCTTTTAACAGAACTGATTATTATATCAGGCGTCCGGCAAACAACAATATACCTGACTACTGTGCTCCAAATACAGGGATTTTATATAAAAGTGTGCTAACACATAGTGCTGCTGGTGGGACGTTAACACCCGAAATTCCATTACTTAATTGCGTTGCTGATATGCAGATTGTTTATGGTATGGATTCGTCAGGGAATGGCCTTAATTCAACAAATCCGAATCTTTATCAGACAGATATAAATAATACAGTCGGTTATCCTGCCGATGTTATAAGGAATCAGCTTAAGGAGGTAAGGGTTTATATTCTTGCCCAGGACGGGAAAAGGGATCCTCATTATACTTATCCCTCCCAAACTATTGAGGTTGGCGAAAAATTTGGCGGAACATTAATGGGCAGGGATTTTGATTTAAAGGCTATGATTGGCGATGATTATGTTCATTACAGATGGAAGGTTTATACTATTACTGCAAGGCCAACGAATTTACTTCAAAATTAAAGCAGGTGCCTTATGAAAAAATTGCAAAATGAAAATGGTATAGCACTTGTGACAGCTCTTATGTTCACTCTTATTGCATTGGGGATGTCTATGATTTTGATGTATTATGTAACAGCGGGAACCCAAATGACTGCTGCGCAAAAAAGATACAGGAATTCTATTGAAGCGGCGTATGGGGGAACTCAATTTGTTACAAAAACAATAATACCGAATCTTTTTACTCCAACACCTCAAACAGGCATTGATTTTTTAAACAGCACGTTTGCTACAGCTTTGCAGCTTTCATTGGGGGACAATTTGACAATGAAAATGCAAACCGATGGAGGCCAGTGGACTTCTGGGGTTAACAATTCTCTTGATCCTACAGATCAGACTGATATGACGTTTACTTTGATGGGGACTGCAGGCAGTGGCAATAATTATCAGGTTGTCTCAAAAATAGTTGATACCATTCCGGGTACTGGGTGCCCTGGTTTTAATTCTAACTGTCCTGCTGCCCCTCCTGCTGGAGATGATTTTTCTGCGGCTACCAGTGGTCTTAGTCAGCCTTCAGGGGTTATGACAGCCGGTGCTGGAGGGAATGGTTCCGGTAGTGTGTCTGATGGAGCGACTTTAGTCCCGCCAAGAACACCGTATATATATGCTATCGAAGTACAGGCAAAATCTACTGCTCCTAATAAAAAGGAGAAAGCGGCTTTGTCGGTTCTTTATGCGTATTAAAATTATTTTGACATTTTATTTTGTTCACATTAGAGTAATTTTTTGAAGTTTTTAAGATTGTAAGGCCTTAGGAGAAACGTGTTGAAATTATTTGCTCCAAAATCAAAAGATCTAATTGGGATTGATATTGGTTCTACTTCTATAAAACTTGTAGTTCTGAAAGAAACTGAAAAGGGGTATATCCTTGATAAGATAGGTCTTTGTGCGCTACCTGCTGAAGCTATTGTTGATGGGACTATAATGGATAGTTCATCAGTAGTTGATGGAATAAAATGGCTTGTGAAAAATGTTAATCTTAAAGTTAAGAAGATGAAGGGAGCTGCAAGCTCTGTTGCCGGTAAAAGCCTTGTCATGAAAGAAATTACAGTGGCAAAAATGTCTCCAGAAGAGTTAAAAGAGCATATCCCCTGGGAAGCGGAGTCACATATACCATTTGATCCTTTTGAGGTTAATATTGATTTTCAGGTCCTAAGAGAGGATCCTCAGGATCCCTCTCAGCTTAAAGCTATGATAGTTGCCTGTAAGTTAGATATGATTGATGATTATGTTAAAATTTTTAAGAGTGCCGGGCTTAATTTGGAAGTGCTTGATACTGATGCCTTTGCTATTCAGAATGCTTTTGAAGCCAATTATAAAGTAAATAATCAGGATGTTATTGCCCTTGTTAATATTGGTGCAAACGTAACGAATATTAATATAGTTAAAAACGGAGAATCCCTTTTTGCTTATGATATTCAGATGGGCGGGAATTTGTATAATGATGAACTTCAAAGGAAAATCGGTTTAAGCGGGGAAGAAGTGGAGAAGAAAAAAATTGATGGATACCCTGAAAATCCTGATATTCTTGATGAAGTGATTGATAAAGTTAATAATACTCTTGCCGCTGAGATTGGGGCTACCCTTGATATATACAATGTTACGGTGCTTGATGAAGAGAGGGTTAATTCGGTTTGCTTATCCGGCGGCGCTTCTATTACAAAAAACATAATAACAGTACTTACAAGCTATCTTTCATTACCTGTGGATATCTTTAATCCGTTTTTGCAGATAAAGTACGATACTAAAGAATTTAATATTGATTATATTAAAGATATTTCTCCTTTTATGGCTGTAGCGGTTGGATTGGCTTTGAGAAAGCAGGGTGACAAATGACCAAGATTAATCTTGTTTCAAGTGACGCCAGTGCGCTCAATGATTCCATGAGGTTGCAGTTACTGGGATTTTTAATTTTACTTATTGTTACATTAGGTATATTGGGAGCAGTTTATCTGATAACACTACATAAAATTGATGCAATTAATGATGAAATGTCGTCATTAAACACTCAATTAGCAATGTACAAGAAAAAAATAGGAGAAATGGATAACCTTAATAAGCTGAAAGAAGATGTAAAGAAGAAATTAGGCGTTATCACTGACCTCAGAAAGGGGAAATCTGCGGCTGCTTTGAGGTTTGCTACGTTATCAGAATCCTTGCCTGCTCAGATATGGCTTACAACATATGATGAGAAGCAGGAAAAGGTTTCAATTAAAGGGGTTTCTTTAGGAGATGATCCAATAGCTGAGTTTATGAAAACATTAGAGGCTACCAACTATTTTAATAATATAAATTTGAAAATTTCTGAACAGAAAGAGATTAATAAGCAAAAAGTAAAAGAATTCGAGATTACATGTGAAATTGCAAAAAGTGGAGTTGCAACAAGTACAGCTGCAGGAAATAAAAGCCCTAAATAAAAAATATATCTGTTAGAGAGATTTTGATGCATCCACAAGTTGAAAAGTTTTTTAAATTACCGTTAAAAGAGAAAGTAGCGGCGGTTGTCCTTATTATCATTCTTCTATGCGCTGCGTTTTATTTTGGTCTTGAAAGATCAAAGATTGAAGAAATAAACAGCTTAAATGATAAAGTAGAAACGTTGAAAGGAGATGTTGCAAAGGCTAAAAAGCTTGCTGATAATCTTCCGGCTCTTCGACTAGAGTATCAGGCGTTGAATATGGAGTTGGATAAAGCGTTGGTTGAACTGCCAAAAACGAGCGAAATACCGGCTCTTCTGACAAGTATTTCCGGTGAGGCAAGAGGGTCCGGTTTGGATGTGCTGACATTTAAGCCGGGGACTGAGAAGCCAAAAGATTTCTATGCAGAGTTACCTATTACTATAAGACTTGGAGGTACTTTTCAGAATACAGGAGATTTTTTTACTAAAGTCGCCAATCTGCCAAGGATTGTAAATATTACAGATATAAGTGTAGCAGATGTTAAAGCAGATAATAAAAAAGCGGTGAAACTTACAACCACATGCACTGCGACAACATTCAGGTTTTTAGATAAACCTGTAGATAATAAAAATGGTAATAAAAATAATACAGCGGTGAAAAAATGAAAATAAAAATAAGTAACGGCATATATCTGCTTGCATTGCTGGTACTTTTTTCTGCTGGTTGTAAGCAAAATGATAATACAGTTCCAACTAATAATTTACACGCAAAACCTGCTGTAAAAAATCCACAACAAAAAACTGGTCCGTTGGCTGGAAAACCGACTATACAGGGTACCATGTCATCAAATCATGCTAATGCGCCGGTAATGCTAAGACTATCTTCATCTGTTTCGCTAACATCTCCTAACACATTTTCCATGGATTTCAGAG
>WQYY01000062.1 GCA_009780995.1 Desulfuromonadales bacterium | reverse complement strand
GTCTGAAACAAGCGAATATAGAAGTTTTTCATTTGGAGACATACTGTTGTTGTTTCCGGTTACAGAAGATTTTATCTGAAATTCTCCTGGTGACAGTTCGCTAAGAATATCAAATACGTCTTCTACGAGTTTAGCCCCTTGTTTTATAAGGTTATTACTTCCTTTGCTTCCGCGGCTATTTATATTCCCTGGAATTGCAAAAACCTCTCGGTTTTGCTCAAGGGCAAGGCCGGCAGTGATAAGAGAACCGCTCTTTTCGGTTGCCTCTACAACCAGCACTCCATGAGATATCCCGCTGATAATTCTGTTCCTTCGTGGGAAATTAGCGGCATCAGGTTTTGCCCCTATAGGAAATTCAGAGATAATAGCTCCGGTTTTTTCCATCTCCCTGTATAAGCTGCGGTTTTCTATAGGGTACTCTATATCTATTCCTGATCCTATTACGCCTATGGAGCTGCCTATACCATTTAGCGCGGCGCGGTGAGCGGCGGCATCAACTCCTCTTGCCATTCCGGAGACCACGGTAATCCCACGCTCTGCAAGCTCTCTTGCCAGTTTAGCTGTAGTAGCGATTCCATAATCAGTAGCTTTACGTGAGCCTACTATGGCAATTGACCTTTTTGTTTTTGGGATAGAGCCTTTTAGATAAAGGAATGGTGGCGGATCAGGAATTTCAAGAAGCAAAGAAGGGTAATCAGCGTCTTTTATGGTTATGATATCTGCGCCGCTTTTGTAGAAAGCATCCAGCTCTTTTTCTGCATACGGGTTATAATCATAAGTTGTTATTGATAAGGCGGCTGCCTTACCTACACCGTCAACTTTACAAATCTCTTCTATTGGAGCGGAAAGAACCTTTGCCGGCGAAACAAATGCTTCAATAAGACGGCGGTAAGTGATATTTCCCACCAGAGGGATGGATTTAAGAGCAAACCAGTAGTAAAGATCATCTTGTTCCATGGAAACCTGTATTATCAGATACCTTTTTTAAGTTCGACTTTATCACCTGGGTAGATTGTATCAACGCTTTTTATTGTTAGGACAGTGGATGTATTTTCACCGACTGAAACAACAACTACCGCTCCAAGCACGTCCATGGGGAGCTTTATATCCTGTTCCTCTATAAACTGCCTGTCAATTTCAGGGGCCCGCACCACGTAAAGCATATTTCCTTCTTGTATCCCCTGATTTTTACCGAGGTCTATATATGCAATATCTCCGGCTACGATGGTTTCATTTCCACGCTTGGTAGCAACAATTGAACCTGAAAGATCCCTGTCAGCGGCTTTCAGCGAGATTTCCCTGTTTCCGCTCTTGTATGGTAAGAGGTAACTTCCGGGCTCAATCTCCATAAAAGAGTGAGTTATAAGAGCTTTTGAACTGTTTTCTTCAATTTCAGTTAATTGGAGGGTACCAAGCTGTACAACTTTATAGCCAAGAACAACATTTGTAAGAGGATGAGTTACAGCACCATATTTTTTATAGATTGCATATACATCTCCAACATGTGCGTTGTCTTTTCGTCCTAAATCGGTATATACAACGTCATCAACTCCAAGAAGGGGTTTGTTATTTTGTGAAGCTATAATATAGCCGGATGGCACAAACTTTTTCTCAGCAATAAAGCCCTCTCCGCCTGTCACTGTAAATACAATATCCTTGTCTTTTTCAGTAGTAGTTACATTACTATTTCCAGATTTAAGAGTTGCCCCATTAGACGGAGATGACTGCTCTGTCGGCACAGGTTGTACAGGAGGCTGTACGGGATTTTCATTTACAACCTCAATTCTGTTTCTAAATATTTTCAATTTTTGTCCGGGATAAATAAAATGAGGATTTCCTATATCTTTAGCATTGTTTGCCCAGAGAGTAGGCCAGTAATAGGGATCCTTTATAAATCTCTCAGATAATCCCCATAGTGTATCCCCTTTTTTAATAACATAGGTGACATAAGGTTCGTTTTCTGCCATAAGAGAAGTTGTAAAAAATATCTGTACTGCCAGTATAGCCATTAGCAGGAGCATCTTCTTCGCTTTATTCATAACGTATCCTCATTTTTGCTAAAAAGTAATTTTATAATAATCAAGTTCAATTATAGATTTGTCAAGAGTAAAGCTTAATGAACTCCAAAGATCTCAATGGGCGCTGTATGTTACTGGCTATAGTAACATCAATAAGCTCTCCTGCCTCATCTATACCGCTGCCTACAAACCGTATAGTCCCGAAATGCCCTGTTTTCAGAGATTGCTGCATTAGCTTAATTGTTAAAGGGCTTAAACTTTTTCCGCCAACAGAACATTCTTTGCAACTGACAATGAATTGGTTTCCCGTTATCCATTCTGCTCCATATTCTGCAAGGTTTCTTCCACATTTTGGACAATGTTCAATCGGGAGGCGGTATCCAAGGATATTAAGGAGGTTTATTTCAAAAAAACGACGGTCAGAAATATCAAAAACAGAGGAGTCAAGATATTCAAGATATGAAGAAAAAAGTCTGAAGAGCCTTTGATTAGGGCACTCTTCCGCTGACAGAAGGTCTATTAATTCAGCTCCATAGCCACTCATTGTTATCTTTTCCAGGTTATAGCGAATATTAGGGAAAATAGTTAAAATATCGCAGTCCTGAATTGTTGAAAGCCCTTCATGATGTATAAAACGAACAGTAAGCTTTGCGAAAAGTTCCAGAGCGCCGCCAAACCTTTTTTGGCTCCTTTTTGCCCCTTTTGCCACGCCGCGGATTTTTCCATGCTCCTTTGTAAAGAGGGTAACAAGTTTGTCAGCCTCTCTATAATCCATGAGGCCTATGATAATTGCTTCATCAGACAGACTGTTCATAAAATTAACGTAGCAGGCATATTCAAAACTGTCAATAAGGCATTATCCGTTTAAGAACGGTGACTACAGCCTTTGGATTGTCAGATATAACTTTCTCAGAAACCTTCTTAAAACTATTTGCGGGGATTTCAGGAAATGATATGCCTTCATCAACATCAACCTCTATTTTGGTTATATAAAGAGTTTCAGCTATAGGTAGAGCTTCTCTGTACGCTTCTTTCCCCCCGCATATAAAAAGCTCCTCTCCCGGTAACACCATTTTTATAGCTTCTTCTATAGAAGTTGCTGTTTCGCATGCAGGGTGGTGATAATCTTTATTCCTTGTAAGTATGATATTTCTACGGCCTGGTAATGGTTTGCCAATACTTTCAAAGGTCTTTCTCCCCATAAGGATAGGGTGCCCCATGGTAACCTGTTTAAAATGTTTCATATCAGCAGGTATATTCCAAGGGATCTTACCGTTTTTGCCGATTATTCCGTTTTTACTGAGGGCGGCTATTATTGAAAGGCTCATTTATTATCACCTTTATGACTTCGGCTTTTTGCAGCCGACTGTGACGCAGGCCTTTGGCCATATACGGCGATCGTAGGGGCGATCATTGATCGCCCGTGTTATCGGGCGCACACTGTGCGCCCCTACAAAGTTAACTAACTTTGACATAATATCTCAACTTATAGTAATCTGCAAAAATATGGAAGCAGGCCGATCGCTGGTGGGTCGCCCGGTCTTCAAAACCGGTGGGGGGGATGAGGAATTCCCCTGGTAGGTTCGATTCCTATCTGCTTCCGCCAATTATCAAATCAAAGTTATGCTGCCTTTCCGTTTATCCTGATGGCATTTGCGCTCTTAAAACAGACTACCTTAAATTCGAAGTCTTTGCATCTTATCTATACAATAAATTGCCTGATATTATTTAGTTTGTATAATAAGGCAATCACATTTTACCAGGTTGTTTCATACTCATATTTCTATCGGCTCAGGTAATACCTGAGCTGACAAGTTATATAGGCCATAAAATAGTGATATTATGCAGATTGCCTAATCATCTTATTATAATACAATTAGGCAATAAATGGCGGCTGCTTTCCGGATTTGATATTATCGTCAATTGAGAAAACTATTGCAGGTTAGATATAAAATTTCTTATTTCTTGGTTGACCTTTTCCGGCTGCTCCATTCCTACCATATGCCCTGCATCAGGTATACTGTAGAGGGTCGCGTTAGGCATTTTTGACAACATATCAAGGCTCTTTTCTCTGGGTATGGTCTGATCCAGCCTGGCGCAGATAATAAGAGATGGAAGTTTGAACTGGAAGAGCCTTGAGGTATACTCTTTTCTATCTCTCATGGCGAAAAGACCATTTATTATCCCCTCCGGAGAGGTAGTAAGCATCTGCTCATATATGGATTCAACGAGTTCAGGGTGTTCTGTTTTTGTATCAGGGGCGAAAAGGATTTCTTTAAAGGCGTCAGCTACCGGTTTTGTCCCTTTTGTCAGTACAAGATCGGCAAGCATTTGTCGTCTCTTTTTCCCTTCTTCACTATCTGCATCTGATGTGGTGACCATAAAAATGGCGGCTTTTACACGCTTTGGATAGCGATCAATCATATTAAAAAGGATATAACCCCCCATAGACATGCCACCAACAATTGCTTTCTCTATTTTTAAACTGTCCAGCAAGGCTACTAAATCATCAGAGTAAGTATCCATCTTATAGTCACTGAATGGTAAGGGGCTTTCACCGTAACCTCTTAAATTAGGCGCAATGACCATATATTGGTCTGAGAGGCCAGAAAGCTGCGGTTCCCATATTTTTCTGCTTAAAGGAAATCCATGGATGAGAAGCAGGGGGTCGCCATTTCCTCTTATTTCATATTCAATAGTGGTTCCGTTTATATCTGCTTTCATTTTTCAAATCCCTCTGCTTCATAACCGTTAACAAGAATAGTGAGATGTCCGTCATTTGGAGAGAATATAAGGCCGTGTACAGGGACATTTTTTGGTATCAGCGGATGCTTCCTTATTTTTCCCACAACATCAATAACGTTATCTTCCGGACAGTTAAAAGCGCCAAGCCATTTGACAAGATCAGGGGCATATTTATCTATAGCTTCCGGAGATATCCCTCGCTTTATCATTGCATGTTTGACTTTTTCAGGCTCTACAGCAGACATGCCACAATCTTCATGACCGACTACAAAGACTTCATCAACGTTAAGTGTAAAAATTCCCGCTACAAGGCTTCTCATTGCGGACCCGTTTATTGGGTCAACAATTGTATTCCCGGCGGTTTTTATTACTTTTGCATCGCCCCGTTTAACTCCCATAGCAGGCTCCATAAACTCCACAAGCCTTGTATCCATACATGTAAAGATGGCAAATTGCTTCTTGGGATATTTAGGCAGCGGAGCCAATGCCCCTGGATGTACAAATTTACGGTTTGCTTCCATTATGGAATCTAAAAGAGTCACTTGTTCCTCCTTGGCAGATATTGTGAATTATAAGTTTCTCATATACATGATTACATCAATCATCTCAACTCTTTTATCATTAGAGGAAAGGGTCTCAGAAGCTTCATTTAAAAAAAGCGAATTAATTGACACAAGAGTCTGGTTTATAAGCTCAAGGTTTAGTATCGCGCTCCCTGGCAGGGAATCCACACCCTTAAAATTTTCAGGGCAAAAATCTATCGTCTTTCCGTTATCTCCTTCTGTCATGACTGGTAATCCATGGGTACGGCAGATAATAGGCCGGAATTCATAGATCATACAGAGATCTTCCGCCATAAAGGGGCATTCGGAACGATCCCCATTTTCAGCATGTTTTCTCAGCATAGCTTTTTTATCTTCAGAGAGCATAGATATGGCATAAGAGAGAGCGGCTCCTTCCACAGGGAAAAGAGAGAGATGCCTGCAACATTTACTGCATTTAGGTCTGCATAAAATAAACTCCTGAAACTCTGCGGCTATATTATTGCAAAAGGCGTCAATTTTTTTAACGAATGCCAGGTAATTTTTGAGATAATCTGGTGCAGGATAACTGTTCACTGGAGAAAAGTAACTCTAAAACAGAGTTAACGCAACATTTTTAAAGCCAGAAATACTTTGACAAATAACGTATTCATTGGATACTATCCACTTTAGCATTAATTCATATAAAAATTAATCTGTTACCTACGAATTTTAAGTATTGCCTATACTCTCTGCCAGTTTGGACAGTTGATAACGTCAGATTTTCTTTTGCTTTAGCTTCTAAATTTATTTTAGAGAGATATTATATTGTTTAAAAACATTTATGCTGTTGTGCTAAATGGAGTTTTTTGATGGATTCTGTTTTTGCTTACATAGATAGTGATTTAAAGAAAGTTGAATTACAGTTCAAAAAAGATCTGGAGTCAAACGTTCCTTTAATCCGTAAAGTCGGTGAGTATGTGCTGGCAAGTGGCGGTAAGCGGATAAGACCGGCGCTTCTTCTTTTGGCAACAAAACTCTGCGACTATCACGGTGAACGCGGAATTCCGATTGCAAGCGTAATAGAATTTATACATACAGCAACGCTCCTTCATGATGATGTTGTGGATAGTGCGACTATCCGCCGTGGCATAGCATCTGCAAATACCTTATGGGGAAATGAAGCCTCAGTACTGATAGGAGATTTTCTCTTTTCCAAATCCTTTTCCCTTATGGTAGCTGACGGAGATCTTAATGTCCTCAGAGTCCTATCGGCAGCAACCACAAGAATAGCCGAAGGAGAAGTATTACAGCTACTCGGTACGGGTGATGTAGAAATGACGGAGGAGCGTTATATAGAAGTAGTAATATGCAAAACAGCGGTACTCCTTTCGGCCGCTTGTCAGGCAGGCGGAATCATAGGAGATGCAACACCTGAAGAAGAGGCCGCTCTGGCGGCATTTGGTATGGACCTTGGAATTGCTTTTCAGCTTATGGATGATATTCTTGACTACACTGCTAAGGAATCAGAATTTGGTAAAAGTATAGGGCATGATCTTGAAGAGGGAAAAGTGACTCTCCCACTAATAGTAGTTCTTGAAAAGTGCAGCGAAAAAGAGCGTGAAGAAATAGGCAAGATTATTGAAAAAGAAGAGCTCAGCGACCATGATTTCAGCATGGTATTTGAACTTGTTCAATACTACGGTGGACTTGATTACACTAAGAAAAAAGCAAAAGAGTATATTCAATCTGCAAAAGTCCATCTTGAAATATTTAAAGAATCGCCGGCTCTTGACTCACTATATGGAATTGCTGATTATGTAGTAACAAGGGGCAAATAAGGAGAAGAGAAAATCATGAAGCGTATAGCAGTAATAGTAATAATAATAATTATGGCAGTTGCTATCATAGCAGGGTGTAAAAAAAGCGAGACATCCGCACCCGCAACCAGCCAGCAAACTCAAACTTCAACCCCCGTAGCTGTAGTAGAGGGAGCTATAGCTCCTGATTTTACAGTGCAAGACCTTTCGGGTAAGGAGCAGAAACTTTCCGATCTTAAGGGTAAAGTTGTTCTTGTCAACTTTTGGGCAACATGGTGCCCTCCATGCAGAGAAGAGATCCCTTCAATGATGAAACTCAATAAGGCTATGGCCGGAAAGCCATTTCAGTTATTGGCAATATCAATAGATGAAGGTGGGAAAAAAGATATAGAAGCTTTTTTCAAAAAGACAGGTATGAACCTTCCTGCTTATCTTGACAGTAATGGGGCTCTAGGTACCCTTTATGGGATAACAGGGGTCCCGGAAACAATTATTGTAGATAAACAGGGTATAGTACAAAAAAGAGTAGTAGGTGGTATAGACTGGGTGGGGGCTGATGCCATGACCTATCTGAACGACCTTATTAATAGATAAATTGTTTGGAACAACATCTGACATAACAGTAATAAGCGCGATTATAGCAGGGATACTCTCCTTCCTCTCTCCCTGCGTATTGCCGCTGGTACCTTCATTTATAACATACCTTACAGGCCTTTCCCTAGCTGAACTTCAGTCAGAGAACAATAATAAAAAAGCTCGTCTCAAAATAGTAACACACTCTTTGCTATTCATTGCGGGATTCACAGCAGTATTTGTTATTCTGGGAGCTTCGGCAACCATGGCTGGTGGGTTCCTCCGTAATCATATGGATATAATGCGTCGTGTTGGCGGGGGGCTTATTATCTTATTCGGGCTTCATATAAGTGGCCTTATCCCGATAAAATTTCTCTTGGGTGAAAAACGCTTTACGCTTCATAACAAACCAGTCGGATATATTGGGAGTGTGATAGTGGGGATAGCCTTTGCAGCTGGGTGGACACCATGTATAGGCCCCATACTCGCCTCTATACTGTCGGTAGCTGCAATGGAAAGCAAAGTCTATCGCGGAATTCTTCTCCTTTTCGCATACTCGATGGGGCTTGCGATCCCTTTCTTTCTGGCGTCTCTGGCGCTCAACAAATTTATATTAATATTCAACAGGTTTAAAAAATATATCCGTCTTTTTGAAATTATTACAGGCATACTTTTAGTAATAGCAGGCTTCCTCATATTTTTTGACAAACTGAATTATATTCAGAAGCTCCTTTCATACTAATTCTTTATCTGAAGAATAAAATACCTTTACCTTAGGCACTCCATAAATCAAAAATCTTTCCTAAAATCACTCTTGTAAATTAGAAAAAATAAAGGCATAACAGCATAGTTATATAGTTATAATTAGCTATTATTTATACATTACTTTATTGTGGTCATATATGGAGGGGCTGTGGATAGGATTGTAGCTGTAGACAGTGAAACAACAGGGTTATCTATAATTCATGGAGGTAGGATTATAGAGATAGGCGCAGTAGCAATAGAAAACGGGGTGATGACAGACGAATTCAGCACGCTTATAGATACAGGCGTTGCCATGACCTATGGCGCTTTCATGGTACATGGAATTTCTGAAGATATGCTTAAAGGAAAACCAAAACCTGTAGAAGTCTGGCCTGAATTTCTTAAATTTGTTGGGAATAGCCCCCTTATTGCTCATAACGCGCGCTTTGACAGAGAATTTATAAGAAGGGAGCTTTATTTAATAGGGCACACTATTAATAATAGATGGGAATGTACATTGAAACTTGCCAGAAAGCGGTTACCTGAACTTCATAGCCATAAACTTGCTACAGTATATAAATTTCTCTTTAGTGAAAAGGAAATTTGTGCTAATATCCACCGTGCTCTGGTTGATGCAAAGATGGCTGCAGAGATCTGGGTGGAGTTAAAGGGGTGAATCGCTCCCTACATTTATGTATGCCGAATGTGGCATCCTCGTTGGTATTTTTAGTATTTAATATATGGCATCTATTTACAGCGATTATTTGCGTAACTGTGTGATTATTCTTGATATTTGGCAATTTTTGTGTAATGGAAGTTGACAGAAACGTAGGAAGTCCAAACGTATTGGAGAGCGACAGTAATGGAAAGTAACGGATCAACAGCGAATATCGGCTTTGAGCAGCAAATATGGAGCGCAGCTAATATACTGCGGGGCAATATTGACGCGTCTGAATACAAGCATGTTGTGCTAGGGCTGATTTTCCTCAAATATATTTCGGATAAATTTGATGAGCGGTACAATCAGCTTCTTGCGGAGGGTAGTGGTTTCGAAGAAGATATTGATGAATATACCGCCGAAAATATCTTTTTCGTTCCTCAATCAGCTCGCTGGAAAGCCATTACTGAATCCGCACATTCACCGGAAATCGGACAGGTTATTGACGACGCGATGCGCGCCATTGAAAAAGAAAACAAACGGCTGAAAGATATTTTACCTAAAAACTTCGCGCGGCCTGAATTGGACAAGCGTAGGCTTGGAGATGTAGTTGATCTTTTCACAAATATAAGGATGGTTGAGCACGGCGATAGTAAGGATATTTTAGGAAGAACGTATGAATATTGTCTCGGAAGATTCGCCGAGCAGGAAGGTAAGTTGGCCGGTGAATTTTACACCCCCGCTTGTGTTGTACGCACCTTGGTTGAAGTGCTGAAACCTTTCAACGGGCGTGTATACGATCCATGCTGTGGTAGTGGGGGGATGTTTGTTCAGTCAGCGCAGTTTGTCGAGCATCATCAGGGCAACATCAGAAACATTGCGATATATGGTCAGGACTCTAACCCGACCACCTGGAAAATGTGTATGATGAACCTTGCCATTCGCGGCATAGAAGCGGATTTAGGGAATTACAACGCCGACACTTTTTTTAACGATTGTCATCCAACGCTTAAAGCAGACTTCATCATGGCAAATCCCCCCTTTAATCTTTCTGACTGGGGTGCAGACAGGTTGGTCGACGATCCGCGCTGGAAATACGGATTGCCACCCGTTGGCAACGCTAACTTTGCGTGGCTTCAGCACATGATTCACCATCTTTCGCCGAATGGGAAAATTGGGATGGTACTGGCCAATGGTTCTCTGTCATCGCAGAGCGGTGGCGAAGGAGAAATACGGCGCAGAATTATTGAGGACGACCTTGTGGAAGGCATAGTTGCCATGCCAACACAGTTATTCTACACAACGCAAATTCCGGTTTCAATTTGGTTTATTAATCGCAATAAAAAGCAAAAAGGCAAAATGCTTTTCATTGATGCCCGCAAGATGGGAACGATGGTTTCCCGTAAGAACAGGGAGATGACCGACGAAGACATTGCCAGAATTTCTACAGCGTTTGAAGCATTTGATAATGGGGTGCTTGAGGACATGAAAGGTTTCTGTGCTGCCGTTACAACAGCGGAAATCGCTAAGCAGGATTACATCCTCACACCTGGTCGCTATGTCGGAATTGAGGCGCAGGAGGACGACGGTGAGCCATTTGAGAAGAAAATGGCTCGGTTGACTGGCGAATTATCAGAGATGTTCAAACGGTCGCGAGAACTGGAGGAGGAGATACGCAAAAGATTGGGGGCAATTGGATATGAGATATGATTTTCAATCACTTTCAGATGTTTGTTTTTATGCTGATGGGCGTGTAGCTGTATCTGATTTAGAGTTAGATACTTATATATCCACAGGAAATATGCTCCCGAACAAAGAAGGTATTACTAAGTCGGCCGGGCTTCCAGGCATTTTACAAACACAAGCTTATCAAAAAAATGATGTTCTGGTTTCTAATATCCGTCCATACTTCCGTAAGATATGGTTTGCCGACTGCAAGGGTGGTTGTTCAAATGATGTGCTGGTGCTGCGAGCAAAGGAAAATATCTACTCGAACTTCCTCTATTACCTGCTGTCGAATGACAACTTCTTTGACTACGCCACTGTTACGGCAAGGGGAACGAAAATGCCGCGAGGAGATAAGGACGCAATTATGCGGTATGCTGTTCCCAACCTACCGCTCAATATACAGATTGAGATAGCTGATACGTTGGCTGCTATTGACGCACGAATTTCCGAAAATAAGAAGATAAATCATCATTTAGCGCTGGCGAGTTCGGCAACGGATAGCTCTCCAGACATTAGATGTGGTAAGAGAGAATCGCGAAGTTCGGCAATGCGAGCAGTTTCTTGTTCAAG
>WQYY01000061.1 GCA_009780995.1 Desulfuromonadales bacterium | reverse complement strand
TATGAAAGACTGGATAGCGGGAATATTCATTTTCAAGAATGATTTTCAGTATCTCTTCTCGTGAAAGTTCCAAATTTACGGCCACAATCCTTGTTCTTGGGACCATAACTTCGCGAACCACCATATTTGTAAAATCAAAAATATTTTCTATATACTCTTTCTCAGTTTCCGTAAAAACCCCGGACTCCTCACCTTCAACCACCATCTGCTGTATCTCTTCACGTGAGATAAAAGCCTGCCCCATCTCTTTTATACCAAGAATACGGAGCACCAGCCTGCTGGAAAAGGATAAGAAAGCCACAAAGATGCCAGTTATACTAGAAATTATTTTTAAAGGGATCGCAACCCGTAAAGCTACCGACTCACTACGCTGAAGACCTATAGTTTTAGGTACAAGCTCTCCTAAAATTAAAAGAAAATATGAAAGGAAAACTACAACAAGTACAACTGAGATTAGATCAGCGCCATTACTAATGAAACTTATTGATGAAGCCCTTAAAAGGGGTCTGAGATGTTCAACGGCAATAATACCACCAAGAGCTGAAGCAGTGGACCCGACAACAGTAACACCGATCTGGATAACAGCCAGCAGCTTGTGGGGATTTTTTTGCAAAGCATCTACAATCTTAGCTCTTTTATCTCCGGAAGCCGCTAATTGAGCAACTCTGCCCTTCCGAATCGAAATAACTGCAAATTCGGCACACGCAAAAAAACCGTTAATCAAGATCAACAGGGCTATTATAATTAACTCAAGCCACAAAGAGTTCAATCAGATTCCTCCATAAAATTAATACTATCAGCATTTTCCCTGGTACATAGACTTTTGTCAATTAATTACAATTGTAATGTTAATATATTGACATCAAAGAAGCTGAAATTTATAACTGTTTTGGAAAGTTTTAAATTTCGGGAGTCATCAAAAAATGAAATTAAATATAAAATTTATTCTTCTTATAGTCTGTCTTATAGCCGTAACTTTTTTAGGAGTAACGATTTATACCAAAAGGGAACCGGTAAAAGCCGCTGCCTCCGAACAAAATCAGCTACAATTATTTAAAAAAGTCCTTAATATTGTTCAGCAAAGTTATGTTGACAAAGTTGATGAAAAGACTCTGATATTAGGGGCAATAAACGGCATGCTCACTTCTTTGGACCCGCATAACGCTTTTCTGACTCCTGAACCATATAACGAAATGAAAACAGAGCTTTCAGGATCATTCGGAGGTATTGGAACAGAAATCGGAATCAGAAATGACCGGCTAATTGTAATTTCACCGATTGAAGACACACCAGCTTTTAAAGCCGGCATAAAACCGAATGACTTTATATGGAAAATTGATGACACGCTTACAAACGGTCTCCCGATCAATAAAGCTGTCAACCTTATGCGTGGTCCAAAAGGTACAAAAGTAACTCTTCACATTATAAGGGAAGGATATAAAAACCCGCTTGTATTCATCATTGTCAGAGATATTATAAAAACGAAAAGCGTAAGGAGCGGAGTCATTGAGCCTGGATATGGCTATATAAGAATCAGCCAGTTTCAGGAAACAACAGGCGAAGACTTTAATAACGCCCTGAGAAAATTACATTCAGAAACTCCTGACGGCATAAAAGGGCTTGTAATTGATCTCAGATTCAACCCCGGCGGGCTTGTAGACTCAGCGGTAGCAGTAGCTAATAACTTCATCGGAAAAAATAAAGAAAATGGAACTATTGTAACATTAAGAGGGCGCCTACCGGGTCAGGAATTTAACTACTATGCCAGAGTAGGTGGCAAAGAACCGGATTATCCAATAGTAGTTCTTATAAACGGTGGAAGCGCCAGCGCCTCTGAAATACTTGCCGGAGCGTTACAAGACAACAATAAAGCGGTTATCATGGGTACCCAAAGCTTTGGTAAAGGATCTGTACAATCTATAATACCGCTGCGCTACGGATATGCCCTTAAACTCACCACAGCTCTTTATTATACCCCCAGAGGGAGATCTATACAGGCAGAAGGAATAACCCCTGACATTATTGTAAGTCAGTCAGAAGCCCCCAAAAATACCGGATCTAATGACTCAAAAAATGATGAGTTAGGTTTTAGAGAAAAAGATCTTACAAATCATTTTAAAAATGACACGGATAAAAGTCAGGACAATAAGCCTGTCGTACAAATAAAAAATGACAGACCTGTAATGGACGACTACCAGCTATTTCGTGCTATTGAGATGTTAAAAGAGCTCACTCTTATTAGCGCTGATAACAGTAAAAAATAGAGGACAGGAATATTGAAAGAAGAAGAGTGGGAAAACCTTTGCAAAAAGTGCGGTAAATGTTGTTTCGAAAAACTTGAGTTTGATGATGGAACTATATATTACACCGCTACACCATGTAAATATCTCGACATCTCTACTCGCCATTGTAAAATCTACCCGAAGCGGTTCAAAATATACCCGGAGTGCGTTAAATTAACCTCTCGACTGGTAGAAACCCTCCCGTGGCTCCCTTCTGACTGCGCATACAAGAATGAGCTTCATAAAAGAGAAGAAGAAACGGAAAAAGAATAGGCTTTTGGTTTCTCACAGAGACACAGAGTTCACGGAGAAAACCTTTTTAAATATTCATTTTTTTCCACCACAAGGGACACAAAGATTTTCACAAAGGACACTATTTTAAAAACATTCAAAATTCGTTTTTTGTGTTCTTTGTGTACCCTTTGCGCCCTTTGTGGTTTATGCTTTTTTTAGCGCTTTTCGCGGTTTAATCAGGTTTTTGCTCCCTCTCTGGAGCCTCTGTAAGCTAATCATATAATTAGGCAATTTTTTTAGCCTTACCATGTACGTCACTAAAATCTATGAGCTCAGGTATTATCTCAGCTAATACGCATTAAGGTATTTAAAAATCAACTAAAATGATATTGTATAATTGTAGAATTAGGCAATTTACTTATCCAAGACAAAAATCATCTAAACAGCCAATACAAGCTCCGTACTCGTCAACTTTAATTATCCTGACAATACGCTCTTTTCCCTTTAAAGAAGGAACATCATCTAAAAGCTTTACAGAAAGATAATTTCTTGAGAGAGCCATAATCTCTCCATGGCTGTTTCTGCTCTGTATAAGCACTGGCACCCTTCTATCTATAAATTTTGCTGCAAAATTCTGTTTTTTATTTTCACCGATTTTTCTGAGCTCTTTTGCCCTGGCCTTAATAATTTCAGGGTTCAGATGCCCCGACATATCAGCCGCCTTTGTTCCTGGCCTGACTGAATATGGAAACACATGCAAATACGCAAAATGGATCTCATCTAAAAAACTGCATGTATCATTATGCTCTTTATCACTCTCTCCAGGAAAACCGGAGATAACATCAAACCCTATTGATATATCAGGCACCTTTAACAACAACTCAGTTACTATATCTTTAACGAGATCAGAATTGTAGTTACGTCCCATTCTGGCAAGCACACTGTCTGATCCGCTCTGAAGAGGAATATGGAGGTGCGGACATAGACTCTTCGAAGATGCCAGAAGCTCTATTAATCGGTCTGAAATCTCATTCGGCTCTATTGAACCTATACGGATCCGTTCAATAAGGCTGTTTCCCTCAACCTCTGCAAGAATATCCTCAATACTCTTTTTAGGTGAAAGATCAAACCCATAATTGCCCAAATGAATCCCTGTCAGAACAACTTCCTTATACCCATGGTCTGAATATAGCTTTATCCCTTTAATCACCTCATCAAAAGGGACACTGCGGCTTCTTCCTCTCGCATACGGGATTATGCAATAAGTACAGAACGCATTACACCCATTTTGTATTTGGAGAAATGCCCTTGTGTGCTCCGCGAAGCTCTCCAAGCTCAGAGAGGAGACAGTTTTGTCCTCCTCAATATCTGAGACTATAACTCTTTCAGATATTTGATTCCCCAAAAATTCCACTATCCGCTTTTTCTCATTATTTCCTATAACAAGCGACACATCCGGTATCTTTTCAAGAGCAGATGATGAAATCTGCGCATAACAACCTGTAACTATAATCCTTGCATCTTGATTATACTTTTTGGCACGTCTTATTAAACGTCTTGATTCCGCATCACTCTTTGCTGTTACTGTACAGGTATTGATAATATAAATATCAGCTATAGTGTTAAAAGACACAACACTGTATCCGGATTTCTCAAGAGATTCTACGATCGCCGCAGATTCAAATTGGTTTGTTTTGCAGCCGAGGGTTGTGATTGCTACTTTTTTTTTCATAAATCCTTTTTGTGACTTCGGCCTTTGGCCATATGCTGCGTTGCCTACATCGTATCTTGTTAGACGTAGGGAATGCCCATTGGGCATTCCGAAAAGCCGGACGGCCAATGGCCGCCCCTACATTGCCCTTAGGGCATTCATATCAATAGAACAACCGATATAACCAACACATAGCCCGTAGAGCTTTAACGATTAATGTCCTATGGACAAAAAAATCCATATATTTCTTTTTCTATTGATATTAAACGCCTATGGCGTATCCCTGCTGTCGCACGAATGGCCAAAAGCCTAAGTTATAAACTGTCTATCCAGCCGCCGCCAAGAAGCTTTTCTCCCTCATAAAACACAACAGCCTGCCCAGGAGTGACTCCCTTTTCAGGTTTATGAAATTTCACTGCACAATGATTGTTTTCGAGAATCGTAACTCTGCATAAAGCAGGTTTATGTCGGTATCTAATTTTACATTCAGCTTCAAAAGAATCGCCCTTAAGAGGAACAATCCAGTTACAGTCACTTGCTTCCAGCCCTGAGGAAAGAAGTTCTTGCTCTATTCCTACAACTACCCTGTTCGTTTCAGGCTCAATCCTGAGAACGTAAAGAGGCTCTTCCCAAGCAATTCCCATGCCTCTACGCTGCCCTACTGTATAGCAAAATATCCCCTTATGCCTCCCCACCACACTGCCATCTTGTAGAACAAAATCACCTGATTCTCCTTCTATTCCCATTGAGTGGAGAAAGCTTACATAATCTCCGTCAGGTATAAAACATATATCCTGACTGTCAGATTTTGTTGCCACAGGGAGGTTGTAATTAGCAGCCATCTTTCGCACCTGCTCTTTACTCTCTACCCGACCCAGTGGAAAAAATAATTTATCAAGCTGCTTCTGCTTTAGAGAAAACAGGAAATATGACTGATCCTTTTCTATATTCCGGGCTTTTAAAAGATAAAACAAGCCATTTTCAGCACGTTCAACTCTTGCATAATGGCCTGTCGCAAAAAAGTCTGCATTCAGACTTTTTGCATAATCCATAAGAGCGCCGAATTTAATGATATTATTACAAACAGCGCATGGATTAGGGGTTCTGCCTTTACCATACTCATCAATAAAATAGTGCATAATCTTGTTCTTGAACTGATCTTTTAAATCCAGAACAGAGTGCTCTATCCCAAGATAATCGGCTACAAGCGCAGCATCTTTGACTACATAGTCTGCTCCGTCGAAAAGCTGCATAGTGACCCCAGTCACGTCATACCCTTCTTCTTTAAGGATAGCTGCCGCAACAGATGAATCCACTCCGCCACTCATAGCAACAACTACTTTTTTACCATGTCCTGTTTTTCGCATAATATGTTTCCTAACAAGGTGTAGCAAAAACCTGTAAGCTCAGGATACATCTGACTTCGTCGGTTTTACATATAATAAATGACACAGGATTTTGGCTCATATGCCAGACAGTTGAGGAGCAGGTTACGAAGCAACCGTAGGGGCGGCAATCTGCCGCCCGCCTATCGGGCGACCGAAGACGATCGCCCCTACAGACGTCGAACGTCCTGTGACAAGGCTAACGCAGCATATGGCCAAAAGCCGAAGTCATTTCACCTGTAACTCTTCCTTAAGCTTTTCATACTCTGTCAATAATGTCTGGTACTTTTTATCAAGAGCGTGAATTTGGTCAAAAAGACATGAGATAGCTTTAGCTTCAGGATCAGGCATCGCATCATGTTGAAGATCAGGTTTTTCTGAGGGCGCGTCACCAGCCATAACTACACGGCCTGGAATACCAACAACGGAAGAATTTGGAGGTACCTCTTTTACAACAACGGAGTTTGAACCGATTTTACTGTTATCCCCAACACTGAAAGGGCCAAGAATTTTTGCACCTGATCCGATAACGACATTATTTCCAATAGTTGGATGGCGCTTTACTTTGTCCCAGGTTACCCCTCCAAGAGTAACATCATGGTACATTGTCACATTGTCCCCTATCTCTGCTGTTTCACCAATAACAACTCCCATACCATGATCAATAAAAAACTTTCTTCCTATTTTTGCTCCTGGGTGTATCTCAACTCCTGTTAAAAAGCGTCCTGTCTGAGATATAAGCCGTGCAATAAATAAAGCCTTGTGATTCCAAAACCAGTGAGCAATTCTATGCAACCATATTGCATGAATACCTGGATAACAAAAAAGCACTTCTAAGGCATTTCGTGCAGCAGGATCACGCTCAAAAACCGAACTAATATCTTCTTTCATTCGAGCAAACATTATTACCTCATAAATTAATTATAAAGATTATAGCAAATTTATTTAAGTCGTCCTTCCAACACCATTTATACCCTTAATTATACTATTTCTTAAAGAAGAAACTAGCCATGGCACAGGATTTTGAGCTGTATGCAAGGTGTCCAGTAAGGGGCGCACACTGGGCGCCCCGAAAACCGGACGGCCAATGGCCGCCCCTACGATCAAACGATACAAAACGAGTGCAACACCGCAGATGGCCAAAAACCGAAATCAAAAACAAAAAGGCGAGCATAAAGCCCGCCTCAAAATCATAACTCATATAAAAACATGAACTACTTAATAAATATAGATTTCATGTACTCTCTGTTAAGTTTAGCAATAAACTTAACATTGATCCCTTTAGGACAGGCAGCCTGACATTCATAATGATTTGAACAGTTACCAAAACCACACTCCTCAAGGGTTTTTAACATTTCTCTTACACGTTGGGCTGCCTCTGCCTTACCTTGCGGCAAAGCGGCCAATTGAGAAACTTTCGCACCTGTAAAAAGCATCGCCGTACTGTTAGGACAACCTGCGACACATGCGCCGCACCCTATACATTCTGCAGCATCCATAGCATAATCCGCGGCTTTCTTAGGTATAGGAATCGCATTGCCGTCTGGTACACCGCCTGTATGACATGACACATATCCACCAGACTGTATAATCTTATCAAGGGCGGCTCTATCAACAACAAGATCTTTAACTATAGGGAAAGCCTTTGCCCTCCAAGGTTCTATATATATGCTATCGCCATCTTTAAAAGATCTCATATGGAGCTGGCATACTGTTGTACGATCCTGCCCTCCATGAGGGACACCGTTAATAACCTGAGAGCACATACCACAAATACCTTCACGGCAGTCATGATCAAAGGCAATCGGCTCTATACCTTTTTTGATCAAATCCTCGTTAACCTCATCAAGCATCTCAAGGAATGACTCATCCGGACTTACATTGTGTGCTTGATAGCTCTCAAGTTTTCCAGTAGCATTAGGCCCCTTCTGACGCCAGACATATAATGTAAGGTTCATACCATTTTGTTCGCTCATTATTTATAACTCCTTACCGCCAGATGAACGTTTTCGAATTTCAACGGCTCTCTATGTTGTTCTGGCGCATTGCCAACCCCTTTATACTCCCAAGCGGTAACATGACAGAAATTTTCATCATCACGCTTAGCTTCACCATCAGGCATTTGATGCTCAATTCTGAAGTGTCCGCCACAGGATTCTTCACGGATAAGAGCATCTCTTGTCATTAATTCAGCAAATTCAAGAAAATCAGCAACACGACCTGCATTTTCCAGTTGTTGATTAAAGTCTCCGCCTTCTCCTGTAACATTTACATCATTCCAGAATTCTTCCCTAAATTTTGGAATTTCTTTAAGGGCTTCTTCTAAGCTCTCTTTACTTCTGGCCATACCAACATTTTCCCACATAACCCTTCCAAGCGCCCTGTAAATTTCACTTACAGTCTTCTTACCTTCAATTGAGAACATTTTGTTAATATTAGCTTTTACATCATCAATGGATTTTTTACACTCTGGATGATCAGCAGAGTAATCACCAGCTTTTATAGATGCCAGATAACCACTGATGGTATAAGGAATAACAAAATACCCATCTGCAAGACCTTGCATAAGCGCTGATGCACCAAGACGGTTAGCCCCATGAACTGAGAAGTTAGCCTCACCAAGAACAAAAAGTCCCGGGATATTGCTCATAAGGTTATAATCAACCCACAAACCACCCATTGAGTAGTGAGGAGCAGGATAAATCCTCATTGGCCGTTTGTAAGCATCTTCAGCCGTAATCTTCTCATACATCTCAAAAAGGTTACCGTAACGTTCTTTAATTGTGTGCTCACCAACCCTGTTAATTGCAGTCTGAAAATCCAGATAAACACCGCGACCGCCAGGGCCAACACCACGGCCATCATCACACTGCTCTTTAGCAGCACGGGAAGCGATATCACGAGGAGCAAGATTACCAAAGCTAGGATATTTACGTTCAAGATAATAGTCACGATCTTCCTCAGGAATATCACCAGGATACTTCTGGGAATCTTCCTTCTTCTTAGGAGCCCAACAACGGCCATCATTTCTCAATGACTCTGACATAAGAGTCAGTTTAGACTGATGATCACCTACCTGCGGTATACATGTAGGATGAATCTGTGTATAGCAAGGATTTGCTAAAAACGCTCCTTTTTTATATGCTTTCCAAATAGCTGTAACAGAACAACCCATAGCATTTGTAGAGAGATAAAATACGTTTACATATCCGCCTGTTGCAAGGCAAACTGCATCAGCCATATGAACGCGTATTTCACCGGTTATAAGGTCACGGACTGTGATCCCTTTAGCAACACCGTCAATCACCACAAGATCCAGCATCTCTGTTCTTGGGAACATTTTTACTGTTTTTTCCTTTATTTGACGGGAAAGAGCAGAATATGCGCCAAGAAGGAGCTGTTGACCTGTTTGGCCACGGGCATAAAAAGTACGTGATACCTGTGCACCACCAAAAGAACGGTTATCAAGGTAACCTGCATAGTCTCTTGCAAAAGGAACACCTTGTGCGACACACTGGTCAATAATATTATTTGAAACTTGTGCAAGCCGCCATACATCTGCTTCACGGGCACGGAAGTCTCCGCCTTTCACTGTGTCATAGAAGAGGCGGTAAATGCTATCGCCATCGTTAGGATAGGCCTTAGCTGCGTTTATTCCCCCCTGTGCAGCAATTGAGTGTGCACGTCTTGGAGAATCCTGATAACAGAAAGCTTCAACGTTATAACCCAGCTCACCGAGAGATGCAGCCGCAGCGCCACCGGCAAGGCCTGTACCTACAACAATAACTTTATACTTACGTTTGTTTGCGGGGTTCACCAGCTTCAGATCAAAGCGGTGTTTGTCCCACGTTTTTTCAATAGGTCCTGTTGGACATTTTCCGTCGAGTATCACTATAACCCCTCCTATCTATATAAATCTGCATAAAATTAACGCTGGGATAGATATAAAACCTATGGCCACGATAAAAGCAACAAGTTTACCAATTCCTGTAAAACAGCATTGGGTCCTGTCATTGTTCAACCCAACAGTCTGGAAGAAACTCTGAAAACCATGGGATACATGCAGGAAAAGGGCAATCATTGCCACAATATATATTGCGGCATACCCCGCATTGTGAAACGCAGTAATAACCATTGTACCAACATCCGCACGCCCCAGCGCGTCTGTTCCCTCAGCTACCCCAAGCGATGAAAGCTTCACTGTAAAGTGCAGAATATGAAAAATAATGAACGCCAGCATGATAAGGCCGGTCCAGATCATATTCTCACTGGCAAAATTTGCTTTTAAGTGCCTCTTAACAGCATAGTTTGCAGGAGTTGCCGCGCTGTTCTCCAAAGTAAGCGTGATGCCATAAAATACATGGATACAAAGCAATACAAGCATAACTACACGGAAAACCCAAACCAGGGGGGGAAAAGCATGAAGATGCTCTGCATAAGCATTAATGAGCCCCCCATTTGGTCCCATGAAGATTGAAGAATTGCCCAACACATGAACAATGGCAAACAGCACCATACACTGGCCTGTTATTGCCATAAGAATCTTTCTACCTATTACGCTCTTGAGTATTTGCATGTTCCTTTCCCTTTTCACACAAGATTTTAAATACAATCTATAGCCATACTAAATTAGTAAAACCTAGCCTAAATTGCCGGAGGCCCTCTCCATCTGCTGAATTCTTGCATTATCCCTTCCTTTCATGAAATGTGATAACAAGACTTACAGCTTCAATACTTTATGGCTTAATATATTTTTGGAGCATACTAAACGGCCTTATAAATAAAATCAACTAAATAATGTATACACAAGCTATTAACCATTAAAAAAGAATCAACAATAAACAAAAAAACATTGTTCTATTGAATCATTTTTACGCCAAGTTCATAAGCTTGCTGACACTCTTTTGGAAAAATATTATCATGACGCTCTTTTTTATGCTCAACATCAAAACATTCCGCAACAAACTTGCTATAGTCCTTAAATTGGTAAGTATCATAACAGCAGAATGTTTCAGCCCCTCCAAAAATAAGGGAAAAATAACGCTTATCCGAATCGAATATATAGGAATATCCACGCTCTCTGCTCTGCTCTTCAGGCTGACCCATAGTATAAATCAATGCCGTTTTAAGTTTTTTGGGAGCTAAAGAGTGATATGGAACCGTATATGTGAGATACTGAAACAAAAGACGCTCAGAAAACGATCTTGTTTCTCCTGTAACAGCTCCTAAATATATAGGCGACCCCACGATCAGAGCATCTGATTTTGCAATTCTTTCTAAAATAGGGATAAGCTCGTCCTTATAACCGCATTTCCCATAACTCTCCCCGCCCCGGATTTTACAGGCAAAGCAACTTGTACACCCTTTGTAATTCAGATCATAGAGATTAACAAGTTCTGTCTCAGCTCCGGTAGAAGCGGCCCCTTCCAGAGCTTTTTTTAAAAGAGTGGCAGTGTTCCACTCCTTCCTTGGGCTCCCATTAATCGCTATCACTTTTACTTTAGAATTTTTACCGCTGCTTTCATTCATAAAGCTCCTCCCTCCTTTATCTCCTATCAGCTACAATAATATTTGGTACATTAGCATAAACAGAACTTTCTTATATCACAAAATGCCTTCATGTATAGAGAAGCAAAGCGGAAACCTGCAAAAATAATAATGACAGAACAGTCATTTCTTGACACTTTGCCTGCTGTCACAGATAATTGCGAAAATCTGGTAATGTGGGGGACGCACTGGGCGTCCTGATATACGCCGTAGTCGTTGAATATCAATAGAAAAAGCAATATGTAGATTTTTGTTGTAGGGGCGTGATTTATCACGCCTTCATTGGAATCCTTCATGGTATTGGGCGCGATAAATCGCGCCCCTACGT
>WQYY01000060.1 GCA_009780995.1 Desulfuromonadales bacterium | reverse complement strand
TCCCGAAACAAAAAACAATAACCGTGAAAGACGCGAAAAACACGAAAAATTTGTAGGGGCGCACTGTGTGCGCCCGATTACCCCCCGCCCTTAATAGAGGAACGTAAGTCACTCCAGTACAAACGGAGAGTCTACCATCTCCTCATGACGTATCTCATCTACAACCGATTTTTTACCTTCGCCCGCATAAAGTTTATTCGGAGCGTTAAAAACAATCCCGCTTTCATTGCTTATATTTTTGTAGGCATGCACAACACCCGGAGGAACAATAACTATTAATGGGTTATCAACACCGCAACAAAAAACCTGCTTGACCAGGTAAGTTGACGAGTTTTTCCTTGCATCCCAAAGATACACTTTAAAATTACCGGGACCTAAAAAGCAGAAATAATCGGTCTGTTCAACATGCTCATGAGGGCCCCTCGCAATTCCGGGTTTAGTCATGGAAATATAAGCCATTTCCGGAACAAGATTTTTATCTAATTCATCAGTCCTGAAGAGTTCAGTGAGCCATCCTCTTTCATCAACAAATTTAGATAATGGCCGTACTACTACATCGTGAATTTCACCTTTTTTATAATCAGGCATTGGTATCCCCTGCCCCATTAGAGTCAGTTTCGTTGTAAACTCTGATAAGATACTCTTTATAACCGGATTTAGGAGTTGATTCAATCAACTCTTTCATATTTCTACGGGTTATATACCCTTTTCTAAAAGCTACTTCTTCCAAACAGCCTATTTTAAGCCCCTGGCGTGCTTCAAGGGTTCCAATAAAATGGCTTGCCTCCAAAAGGCTCTGATGAGTACCGGTATCAAGCCAGGCAATTCCACGCCCCAACTTTTGAACCATTAGTTCGCCTTTTTCAAGATAAACCCGGTTAACATCTGTTATTTCAAGTTCTCCTCTGTTTGAAGGAGATAAAGCCTTAGCAATATGAACAACTTTTTCATCATAAAGATAAAGGCCAGGCACAGCATAATTTGATTTAGGCTTAGCCGGCTTTTCTTCAATACCTATTGCCAGACCGTTTGAGTCAAATTCTACTACTCCGTAGCGCTCAGGGTCATTTACGTAATATCCGAAAATAGAGGCACCATTCTTAAAACCGCTTGCAATCTGATCCAATCCTATTTTACCGTAAAAAATATTATCCCCGAGAATAAGGCAAACAGGCTCATTATCAATAAACTCTTCACCGATAATAAATGCCTGGGCAATCCCTTTTGGTTCAGGCTGAACTTTATAGGATATTTTTATACCCCATTGAGAGCCGTTACCAAGGAGCGCTTGAAATCTGGGTGTATCCTCTGGAGTTGATATTATAAGAATATCCTGAATTCCCGCAAGCATAAGTGTAGCAAGCGGATAATATATCATTGGCTTGTCATAAATCGGCTGGAGTTGTTTACTCGATACAAGAGTGAGAGGGTAAAGCCTGCTTCCGGAGCCACCGGCGAGGAGTATTCCTTTTCTTATCTCCATCTTTAAAGTCCTTTATATGGCTTCAGCACCTAATGTTTGTAGGGGAGCGATTTATCGCGCCCTCGTGTATTGCAGTATTGGGCGCGATAAATCGCGCCCCTACATATTTTCGTATTTTTCGTGCTTTAATCAGATTTTTGGTTTTTCTCTGTGTCCTCTGTGCCTCTGTGAGGAAATCAATATGGCCAAAAGCCAAATTCACGCTGCAATAATAAACTTCGCAGCTTCAAGAATATCTCTACACACCGTCACTCTTTCAGGTAAAGATTGTTTCTCAGTTTCTCCATAGCCTGTCTCTACAAGAACAGAGCGGCAGCCGGCAGCAATACCTGCTAAAATATCCGAAGTTTTATCCCCAACTACCCAAGAAGCTGATAAGTCTATATTTAAGTCATTAGCCGCAGCATATATCATTCCGGGAAGAGGTTTACGGCAATTACACTCTTTTAACTCCCCATATTCAGGGTGATGAGGGCAAAAATACCATCCGTCAATACCAACTCCGAATTCTTCCAATTCATTTTGCATGAAATTGTGGAGTTTTTCCAGATCGTCAATAGTGTATAAATTTTTCGCCACTCCGGCCTGATTTGTAATAACCACAAGGAGAAAACCGGCAGATTTCAGAAGTGATAATCCTTCTTTTACACCGGGAATAAATTTTATATCTTCTATTTTAAAAATGTACCCGGATTCAACATTAAGTGTACCGTCACGGTCTAAAAATACGGCTTTATGTGTAATAGATTTCAATTCTCACCTTTTCCAAAAATCTCTTTTTCAAGCAAATCACACAGTATATGAATTATCATAATATGGGCTTCCTGGATCCTTGGAGTATCAGAGCTTGGTATTACAATAGAGAGCTCTGCGATGTCTTTTATTTTCCCGCCATCTTTACCAAGAAGAGCAATGGTAACAGCACCTGCAGCCTGGGCGGCGTTAAGACCTTTTATAACATTTTCTGAATTGCCGCTTGTTGAAATTCCAAAAACGATATCACCTTTACAAGCCAGTGCCTGAACTTGTCTGGAAAAAATTTCATCAAAACCGTAATCATTTCCGATAGCTGTAATTGCTGAAGTATCGGTAGTTAACGCAATAGCGGGGAGGCCAGGCCGCTCCATTTTAAAACGTCCTGTAATTTCTGCTGCAAAATGTTGTGCATCTGCAGCTGAGCCACCATTCCCCATTATAAGGAGTTTTTTCCCATTGGACAGCCCCTGTATAATACTATCAGCAACTGCTTTAATCACTTTTACCAGATCTGCCTCAACTTTTCCCATTAATGCACGGTTATCGGCAATCTGCCTTTTAATATCCTCTGTCATAAACTGCTCCAATTTAATTTACTAACTATCCTGAAATATCTGAAGGTTATAAAAATCATCAAGCTGAATAAGAGGAAAGCCGTTTAACTTAAGGCCTCCCTGTATTACCAGTATGTTACCGGAAGAATTTGTTAACCCTTGCAAAGCTTTAATCCCGTTTTTATAGCTAAAAAAAGTAGGTAATTTTTTTAATTGTATGCTGGTGTGGAGAGTCTGCCACCCTTCTTTTGCAAGCTTTTTAAAAACTTTAGCATCTGATAATATTTCAATTCTATGCCCCAAACGAGCCGACTTTATAAAGAAAGGTCTTAATTCATCAGGGTTTAGAATAGTTTCATCAGCTGTTAATAAAACTGCAAATAATAGTTGCTCTCCCCAACGCTCTTTATAGACTTTTTCAGAAAAGAGTTTCTGTTTTTCCCTTCGCAGAGGTGAGCCTAGTTGTAAAGTTTCAGGAACCTTTACATGGCTTGAACATGCTTTGTAAACAAGGAAATTATTCTTTTCCGCTCTTCTTAAATAGTCGCTGAGAGCCCATTTATCTCCATCCAGCTCTTCATCAAAACCGCCAATGGAATCAAACAGCTCTTTTTTTATGGCAACAGCTCCAAAAGCGCCGTCAAAAGTTTCTTTATATTTTTCTTCGCTTCTATTTTCTTTTGATTCTTTGTCAAGATTAACCGGAAAAACTATTCCTGCTTCCTGCTTTTCCAACATAAGCGCAATTACAGGATCAAGCCATCCTTCAGTTACAGATATATTATCATGAGCAATCATGGAACAAACTGCTGTAGATCTTGCCAGCCCTAAATTACAGGCTTTAACAAAACCCAGATTATGAGGGGTTGAAATTAAAAGAGCTCTTTCATCAAGAACATCGGCAAACTCTTCGATAACCTGCTCTGCTTCACGCTCTGCCCCATTATTAACCATTATCAACCGGGCATTCGGTGAATTTGAAACCAAACCTGAAAGGCAATTCCTAAGCTCAACAGGTTTGTTCCATACGGGAATAATAATATCAATTGGGTAATCAGATGTCATAGAATTGAATGGATAAAACAAAGGGCGGCAGATTGCCGCCCCTACATTTATTTATGATGAAACCGCGACACTTCTTAGAAGATCAAGTTCATCAAGAGATTTTCCTGACCCAAGAACTACGCTGGAAAGTGGGTCTTCAGTAACAAATACCGGTAAACCCGTCTCTTCACGTAACAGCATATCTAAATTATGCAATAAAGCTCCGCCACCGGCAAGGCAAATCCCCTTGTCAACAATATCCGCAGCGAGTTCAGGAGGAGTGCGTTCAAGACAAACCTTTACAGCTTCAACTATTGCATTTACAGGTTCTGAAAGAGCATCTCGTATTTCATCCGAGTTAATCTCCAGAGTTTTTGGAATACCGGAAACAAGATCCCTTCCCTTAACTTCCATAACTCTTACCCTTTCACCAGGATAAGCTTCCCCTATAGCAACCTTAATATCTTCCGCTTTTTGATCTCCAATAAGGAGATTATATTTACGCTTAATATACTGAACAATGGATTCATCCATTTTATCGCCGCCGACTCTGGCTGATTTTGTATAAACTATTCCTTTAAGAGAGATAACGGCTACTTCTGTAGTCCCGCCACCTATATCTACTATCATGTTTCCGGAAGCTTCAGTAATAGGAAGACCGGCTCCTATGGCGGCTGCCATAGGCTCTTCAATCAAGTATACTTCTCTAGCTCCGGCAGATTCAGCAGATTCCTTTACAGCACGTTTTTCAACCTGAGTAATGCCTGAAGGGACACAGATAACGATTCTTGGGCGAACAAGTCTTCTTCTGTTATGAACTTTAAGGATAAAATAACGAAGCATCTCTTCAGTAATATCGAAATTAGCAATAACTCCATCTTTCATAGGCCTGATAGCCGTGATATTTCCGGGGGTTCTGCCCAGCATCTTCTTTGCTTCAATACCGACTGCCAAGACTTTTTGCTGGCCGTTCGGGCTTTGTTGAACTGCAACTACCGAAGGTTCACGGATAACAATCCCTTTGCCTTTCAAATAAACAAGAGTATTGGCAGTACCCAAGTCTATTGCAAGATCGCTTGAAAACATCCCCCAAAAATGATTAAAAATATTAAGCATACCCTGACTTTACTCCTTCTGAATTTTCCATATATAAATTGTAATTTTATACCAGAATCTAATATATGTTACAATGAAAACCTATCCGGTTTTTTGCACATATACAAGATTTATGGTAATCTCCTTAAAAATTTCTACAATCATAGTAATTTAATATGAAACTTGCCTCAAAAAAAGAAAAACTCCTTCAAATTCTCGGCCTCACTGAAACCTGGACATGTTTCTTTATCCTGGGTTTTATTATGATGGACTATCCATTTCTGGATATTTTCAATAAAAATTTCTCAATTTTCAACATTCCATACCTCTATTTTTACCTCTTTGGCGGCTGGTTTGTATCAATCTGCGTCATCTATCTGTTTTCCAGAACAATCTCAATAAGTAATAGAGAAACGGAAACAAATACAGAAGATGGAGAAGGTAAGTGACTTCAAACTTCGAAAGTATAATATACATATTATCAGGCTATGTTGTAATACTCTTTCTCATAGGATATTACGCTCACTACCGTTATAAACAGGGCAAGAGCATAGTAAAAAACAGTAGCGTATATATACTTTCCATTACCGTTTTTTGCACATCATGGACATTTTACGGAAGTATCGGCAGAGCAGCCACATTCGGCCCCGATTTTATCCTGATATTTCTGGGGCCCTCTACAACCGCCTTTACATGGTGGTTCTTATTAAGAAAAATCATCCGAATAACAAAAGAAAATAATATTACATCCATAGCTGACTTTATAAGTTCAAGATATGGGAAATCGCAACTACTAGGAGCAATAATAACCGCTGTATCAATTCTTGGAATGATTCCATACATTGCTCTTCAACTAAAAGCAGTTTCAATAAGCTTTGGAATACTTACTGAAAAATCCAGTCTAATACTTACAAAAATTCCGGATATTGATCGGTTTATTAATACAACCGGTTTTTTTACTGCCCTATTACTAATTATTTTAGGTGTAACATTTGGAGCAAGCAGTATTAAATCAGTAAGGCGGCATGAGGGCTTAACAGCGGTAATAGCGTTTCAAGGGCTGGTTAAACTCTTTTCAATGCTTGTTATAGGTATATTTGTAACCTATTACCTATTTGACGGCTTTCAGGATATTTTCAGAAGAATGGCGTCAGCAAAACCTCAGCTATTTACGGAACTGACAACAATAACAGCATCAACAACCGGTTATGCAAGCTGGCTTACAATTCTCTTGCTGTCTATGGGTAGTATTATGCTGCTTCCAAGGCAGTTTCATGTAATGGCAGTTGAAAACAGTGATGAAACTTATATCAAAAGCGCAATGTGGAAATTCCCCGCATATCTTTTTTTAATGAACCTTTTTGTTGTACCGATTGCATTTGCGGGAATTCTGTTAAGTAACAGCACAACAGGTGCCGATTATTTCGCTCTTACAATCCCGTTACATACAAATTATCCTCAAATCGCTTTACTGACATTTATCGGCGTCTTCTCAGCAGCTTCAGGCATGATAATGACAGAATCCCTGGCAATATCAACAATGATACTAAACCATCTTCTAATGCCAGCGGTTCTGAAATTAAAACCAAGAAACTGGTTTCCGCTGCTTCTTCTCAATTTAAAAAGAATCGGAATAATTTCAATAATTCTGCTTGGATATCTGTATTACAGAATTGTTGCTGAAACATATATGCTGGCAGATATTGGGCTTATATCCTTCGCAGCGTTAATACAGCTTGCTCCGGCTTTTTTAGGGGGGCTTTATTGGCGCAGGGGGAATAAAAACGGAGCTATTATCGGGATCACAGCGGGATTTCTCATATGGTTTTATACCCTTTTACTCCCTTCATTTGTAAAAGCAGGCGTGCTAAGTAACAACATTCTGACAAACGGCTTTTTTAATATATCAATTCTTAAACCAACCGCTCTCTTTGGCATTACAAGTCTTGATCCGTTAAGTAACTGTATGTTTTGGAGTATGTTTTTAAATATAGGAAGTTATATATTCTTTTCCATTGCGACAAAACAGAATGAAACAGAAAAAGAACAGGTAAAACGGTTTGTTGACGTATTTAATACCCAAAACAAGGAGAACCGAGACGAAACAAAGTGGCTTTCAAAACCGATAACTACCACTGACTTCGCTAATCTGGTTTCAAAATTTATAGGTGAATCCCAGGCAAATGAAGTAATAGGAAAATACCTTAGTACACAAAAAATTGATAAAAATGAAATGATTTCTGAATTTGAATTGCCAAATTTTAAGAGATTTATCGAAAGGACTTTGGCCGGATCAATCGGCACACCAGCAGCAAGAGCGGTTGTTGACAGCTTTATATCAGACATGGGCTCTTATATGGAACCTTTTTATGACGCATTTAAATCTGTCCGTTCATCACTTGAAGAAAGCCGGGAGGCGCTTTATGTAAGATTAAAAGCATCTGAAATAATAAACCGTTCAACAAACTTACAAGATACAATGGACAATTTGCTAAATTTTCTGAACAGAGAGTTTAAATTCGACCTGTCAATAATAAGGACATTCGAAGAAGATGATTTACTTCATGTACGTTCCGCAAAAGGGGTAATGAAAAACAGAGTGAATCTGGATAAGTTGAAACCGATTGATGATCAATTTATTAACCAACTCGTAATGAACAGGAAATTTCAATTTGTAAACAATTCGCGCAACATTCAGCATAAACCCGGGCTCTCAGCGACACCGACAGATATTTTTCTCTCTTTAGCACATATTCCTATTAATCGTGGAGGAAAACTGACAGGCGTTTTGTCTCTATTTTCTGCTTCAATTACCGGGCTTTTTACGAAACAGTTTTTAAGCCTTCTCCAAAGCCTTGCCAGTCAGCTGGCCCAAGCCATTGAACTGGATAAAGAGCGGGCGGCAAAAGAGAAAGAGCAGAAAGAAAAAGAAATTGCCCTGATGAAAAATGCTCGTGTAACAAGGGATATGGAATTGGCAAAGCAGATACAGCTTGCCCTTTTGCCGTATGTAATGCCTGAAATCCCCGGAGTTAGCTTTGCAGCTTTTTCTGCTTCTACAGCACATATCGGCGGTGATTACTATGACTTTTTCCCTCGTGAGAACGGAGTAATAGATACTGTAATAGCGGATGTTTCCGGACACAATGTTGGAGCAGCGCTTATAATGACAGAAACACGATCTGTTTTAAGATCCCAGATTGCCACTATCAGTAACCCTTCCGCTATTCTCGCAAAACTTAATGAAATGCTCTTTCACGACCTAAGCCGCGCCGAACTCTTTATTACAATGTTTTATATTAAATATGACACTAAAACATATACTCTTACTTACTCCAGTGCAGGACATAATCACCCTCTTCTATATCGTATTGCAGAGAAAAGGTGTATTCCGCTTGATGCGGAGGGTTTAATCATTGGAGTCAAACGTGAAGTAAATTTTGAAGAAAAACATATAAAGCTTGAGTCAGGAGACGTACTTCTGCTTTATACTGACGGGCTTACAGAAATGGCAAATCTTAATGGAGACATGTTTGGAACAGAGCGGGTATCTCAACTCCTTGAGAGAAACCATGCCGAATCGGCAAATAAGATTATAAAAACGCTTTTTTCAGAAGTATTAAATTTTGCCGCGGAAGGTATCCTGCAAGTTGATACATCAATGGTCATAATGAAAATTGAATAACATTGTATCTGCATTGTACCGAATTAGTATAACTGGTATAATTGAACATCTTACTTTGAAAGGACTTGTAAATGAATCTTGTAAAAGAAAACAGGGGAAACGTAGTCATTATAAAAATACAGGAAGAACGGGTTGACGCTCATAATTCCGATGGACTCAAACTTGAAATACAAAAAGCTTTTGAGAACGGAGATAAAAACTTACTGGTCAATCTTGAAAGCGTTCATTTTATTGATAGTTCGGGATTAGGAGCACTTGTCTCAGGCTTTAAGAATGCAACTTCACATAACGGAGTCCTTAAACTCTCATCAATGCAATCTCAAGTCAAATCGATGTTTGAGCTTACACGCTTACACAGGGTTTTTGAAATATTTGACTCTGAAGCCGATGCTATCGCGTCCTTCAAGTAATTAAGGTAAAAAAATGGACAAAAATTCTATTGAGCTTCAAATTAAGGTTCCAAATAAAACAGAATACTTAAGTTTGATTGGAAAAATTGGGGAAGATATAGCAAATGAACTCAACCGCTATGCCGGAAACCATGAAATACTGGCCTATCATATAAACCTGGCTTTAACAGAAGCTATGGCAAATGCAATAAAATATGCTTCTAATGATAAAAATGATAATCACGTTGATATAAGCATAACAACCAATGATTATGAGCTAACGATAAAAGTAACGGATTATGGGCAAGGTTTCGATATAAATGCCATTCCAACTCCTGATGTTAACATACTGGACGAACATGGAAGGGGAATTTTCTTAATCAAAGCAGTTATGGACAATGTATCATACAGCAAAGAAAATAACGGAAATGTGCTTAAAATGTGCAAAAAGCTCACTGCGTAATTTGGCCCGACAGAGCTTGCTCTCCATAACCGCAGGTCAACGACCTGCGGAAACAACATAAATACAATATCTGCCTGCAAGGCAGAACTTCTTGTAGAGGACGCACACCGGGCGTCCCGAAACAACAAACAATAACTACGAAAAATCGCGAAAAAACACGAAAATATTTCACAAATAGGCGTGACTTATCACGCCCGATAACACCGGGCTTTGCGAGGATCAACCAATATAGATTATTGCCTAATTCTATGAGTATACAATATCGTTCCGGTTGATTTTTCAATCTCATAAAAACCAATGAGCTGAGGTAATACCTGAGCTAATTGGTTTTTATAGTGTAAATAGTGACATTTAAAAAATTGCCTAATTATATGATTATCTTGTAGGGGCGCACAGTGTGCGCCCCTACAACAATACGGGCGGCAAAATGCCGCCCCTACGCATTATAACAACATTTGCCGTAGGGGTCGGCGTCCTCGACGACCCGAAACAAAAAAACGGATGAAGAGGTAACGATCTGGGAAACCCCCTCATCCGTTTGCCTGCCGAAAGGCAGGTCACATCTCTCAACGGGGAGCAGAGAGATGGAATAGTTTGGAGTGTGAAGATTTTAACTCCACACTCCACTCTTAACACTCTACACTGAGTAAATTACCAATTATACCTGAAGCCGACATTAAATTTCCACGGTACTTCTATTCCTGCTCCGTTTATAGATTTTATGTACTCATAGTCTGCATGCAGTTCTGTACTTTGTGTTACCTGCCACGCTACCCCAGCCCCTACCTGATACCTGTCTCCTGATGTATCTGCTTTTAGTATAACATCGTTGTAAACTATTCCTCCCCGGTCTGTCCAGGTTCTCCCATACATTCCTTTTACATACGGTTGGATTGAGCCTCTTTCTGTTTTTATGTTCTTTCCTGCTACTATTCCTGTCCTCAGGTCATAACTTGTGCTTTTTCTCTGCTCTATGGCTGCTGCATTTCCGCTTGTTGTGAAGTTTCCTCCGGTGAAGTTCACTATTGTCCCCTGTACTTGCGGCTCTATATACCAACCTGTTTCGCTTTTGAATTGTTTTCCTGCTTCCAATGAGGCTGTTATTCCCCAATTACTATAGTCCGCTCTGCTGTTTTCTGTGTCATAGGCTTTTATATTGTTCTGAATATGGCCTACTTTTGCTACGCCGTCTATGTAGTATCCTTTGTCACTTATCCATGTACCGTAAATTCCTCCATAAACGGTTTCGGCTATGCTTTGCCCTGCTCCACCGTTCATGTCTCTTCGGCTGTTGGTGTACCCTGCCATTACTCCTGTATAAATTTTTCCTACTTGAGTTTCATAGACTTTGTCTGACCCAAAGTCCACTCCATAGGTGTTTTCTTTATACCCTACTTGGCTACTATTGGTGTTTACATTTGCCTGCCACCCATAGCCTCTTATCCATGTTTGATATGGATGTTTGGTTTCATCTGTGTTGTTTGTTCTCAGTTCTCCCATTCTTTGTAATAGGGAGTCATTTGCCATCAGCCATGTGCTTGTTTGGTCACTTGCTCCTAGGAGTGTGACTAATTCTTTCCCATAGCTTGGGGCAAGATACCAGTTTGCACTGTCTGCCTGGCCAAAATTCAGTTGTTGACCATTTAGGAGGTTATAGTTGTATAGCCCTACTTGTAATGGTCCATTTTCTAAGAAGAAGGTGCCATTACTTGCTGATGGGTCATTTACGCCTATCAGTTCCATTGTTGGGGCTTGGCCTTTTATTTGTCCGGTTATACTGGCTTCTATGCCATTGGTACCGCTTGTAGTATCGGCTGTTATATGATCGCCTGTACCTGTCGCAAGATTGTAGCCCATTACTATGTCCCCGTTATTGCCGTTTAGATTACCGACTACAGAATTACCTGGGTTTACCCAGGTTCCTTCGTTACTTAGGGTTAGGGTTGTTCCTGACGCTCCGTTTACCTGGCCTGGTAATATGGCTTGATCTTCTACACCTTGACCATCTACTGTTAATGTCCCACCGCTTATTGTTGTCCCGCCGGTATAG
>WQYY01000059.1 GCA_009780995.1 Desulfuromonadales bacterium | reverse complement strand
GAGCATAAGATACGGAATCTACTGAAACTGTCCATAATAATTTCAGGATCCATGCTTTGAATATAGTTTCCGTAACCTTTAAGCACTATAGGTTTGATTGACGCCTTAAGCTTCTCTATTGAAGGGATATCAATCAGCTTAACATCTCTGTTAGAAGCGGTTTGCAGAAAGTCCAGAACTGCCTCACCCTCCCCTCTTCTAACTAATGGCAGAACTTCTCCTATACCACTTTTATCACTGAACCGGTAACTCTTTTCCAAGGTAATAACAGAATCAGCTAACAGCGTTCTGTTATGGTCAGCCATTGATTTAAGTTCGTCTCCAGCTAGATCTTTAACAAGCTTGCAGAATTGAGGTGAAAAACTATTATCTGCCTTATATGATATATCGCCAAAAACACCACCGGCCTCAACAGAAGCCAGTTGATCTTTATCTCCAAGCATAATAATTCTCGAATCTTCTGAAACCGCAGAAAGAAGTTTGGCCATAAGAGGTAGAGAAACCATGGAAGCCTCATCTATAATTATCAAATCATAAGGAAGGAGGTTTCTGCTGTTATACCTGAATCTGACTGAATTCCGGATATACCTTAAAAGCCTGTGAATTGTCTGAACTTCTTCGGGAATAAGTTTCTTAACTTCCTCATCACAGGCCAGGTTTTCACGAGTGGTTCTCAATGTTTCGGCAAGGCGGGCAGCAGCTTTTCCTGTCGGCGCAGCAAGGGCTATTCTTAAGTTTTTGTCGGCATGCAAATCAGAGAGAATTGCGATAATCTTAGCCACTGTTGAGGTTTTCCCTGTACCGGGGCCGCCTGATATAATTGTAAACTTCTTTGTAACGGCGGCTATGGAAGCTACTTTTTGCCAATCAATACCCTCACCCTCATTTGGAAAATATTTCTGCAATATATTTCTGTAATCTTCCAAATCAGGCAAGGGCAATTCTGTTTTTAATAAACTGTTTATTTTTTCAGCTATTACTATCTCATAGTTGTAGTATCTATTTAAATATAGCCTCATATCTTCATCTAATATAATAGGAACTGAAGCTCCGGGTTTTCCGACAGGTAAAGATTTCTCAAGTTCATTCCCCCATGCAGAAGCCGATTTTAGACAAGACAGAGCATCCGGCCAACTGTTCAATTCATTTTCTAAACTGATGCAGACATCACCTAAGCGAAGAGCACGGCTTAATAAAGCAGCAGCCAGCCAAAGTGGCTCTGAGCTGCTTTTTGAGAGAGACAGGATAAAATCAGCGAAATGCCGATCAATAGAGAAAAAATCAATATTGTAATCAGGCATTGCTGATATCTCCCGTTAATAGATCGGAAACACCCTGAATAAGACGAGAGGTCGGCCTGTCATAGTAAACTCCGCTATTCTCTTTATCAAGGCCTACACCACGCAGGAAAATATAAAAAACTCCGCCAAAATGCTTTTCATAGCTATAACCTGGTATACGCGATTTAAGATAGTTGTTAAGAGCTACGGTATAAAGAAGGTATTGTAAAGGATAGCTATGTTTTACCATATCTTTTGCGAGCTTTTCCTGGCTGTATTCGCTTGGCGCAGAACTAATATAGTTTGATTTCCAGTCAACTATGTAATACTTGTCTTGATGAATAAAGACCAAGTCAATAAACCCGTGAATCGCCCCTTTAATGACCTTAAAATTAAGGTTCTGTACTGTTTCAACTATTTCAGTGGGAATGCTTTTATCCCACTTTCTGATGAGATCAGAAAATTTAGATGATGAGATATAATCCAAAGGCAAGAAAAATTCCATCTCAGTAAGCCTCTGAGATAATGGAATATCGGAAAGTCTGAAACTAAAAATACCATCAGATAGTTTCGTGTTAAGAGTTTTATCAATTATATCAAGAACAGAGCTTTGCCATTTTTTTTCAAACATATTTTTTTCAAGAGTGTCAGAAACGGTCTGCTCCATGATATTTCTGTCAGAAGCGGTGAAATCAAGTTTTTCAAAAATTTCATGAAGCATAATCCCTGTAGCAATCCCTTTGGGCAACATATTATGATCTGTCTGGCTTTCACGGTTTTCACTATCCACGCTGACTGAAGATTCATCACGATCAGGAAGCTCTGTAACCTTATCCGCAACATTTCTTGATAAACCGGAAAAACTGGTAACCCGCCAATTCTCTTCTATCTCCCCTTTAAACTCTCTACAGGCAATTTTAAATTCGAGTTCATAACTCCTATTAACTTTAACCTTATCAGCACGCTTAAACAGCTCTACAGATATAGCGCTATTACTGGCTTCAGAAAGTCTTTCAAGATCATAAAGCATCTTCTCATCTGAAGGGAAATCACCTTTAGATTCAGGATGGAGTAAATGAAAGAGAGCAGATTTTTCTCCGTCTCTGAATCCGCCCCAAACAAAATAGCATCTGCTGGCAGCCCTCGTTAAAGCGACATAAACAAGCCTTGCACTTTCCGAAAGCTTTTCGACAGAGGCAATTTTACGGTTACTTTCAATATTTTCAGAACCTAAATCAACTATACTTTTCCTATATTCATCATGAAAAAACAGAATCCCGTTTTTATCAAGGTTTTTATCTGAAGTTTCACTCCATAAAAAAGGAGCGAAAACTATTGGATATTCTAAGCCCTTACTTTTATGTATTGTAACGATTTTTACAGCCTGGTCATCTGTCTCAAGCCTCATTTCAGCTTCTTCTATTTGACTCTCTTCCAACTGTTCCGAAAACCATGAAACAAGGCTGTCCATTCCGAACTGCTCTTCAATAGCAGCCTGATGAAGTAGCTCAACCAGGTGGAGTATATTTGTAAGCCTTCTCTCTCCCTCTCCGCCACTTAATGCAAGAGACCGCTCCCTTACATTACGTTTTGAAAACAGAGAAGCAAACATCGCGATAATTCCTGAAGAGTTCCAGACCTTATGGAGCCCATATAACTGGGATAATGTCTCCTCCCATGAATTGTTGTTCAGATTTTCTGTAAGGCTATTACCGTTCATACCCCAAAGTCCGGTTGTTACTCCTCTGCGGATAAGCGTGTCATTACCCGGTTCCGCAATAGCGCAAAGCATCCATAGTATCTCTTTTGCTTCGTCTGATTTAAAAACATCCCCTCCCCTGCTGATTGTTGAAGGTATATTCCTGGTTGTAAGAGCTTTACGTATTATACGCCCCTGTTCGTTGGTTCTTACCAGTACAGCTATATCTGAAGGTGAAACTTTGTTCCTGTCTATCTCAAGCAGACCTTCATCTGCAAGGTTCAGCAAATTCGCTATCTCGTCCCCTACCCCTTCAGAAAGATATTTATACGCGTCTCCTTTGTTAAGAGGTTTCCCTGAGGAATCTCTTGGAACGAACCATATTTTTAAAGGGGAAATGTCCGATTTACCTGACTGACAAATAGCCCTCTGTTCATTTAATGCTGAGTCAACGGGTATGTATTTTATCTCTTGAAAAACAAATGGGGCAAAGTCAGGGTATTCAACATTGAAAATAGCGTTAATACCTTCAACAAGCCGCTCCGTAGAACGCCAGTTCTCCGAAAGCGTGTACACTTTCTCACAACTTAATGACGCGGCCATGTAAGAAAAAATATCAGCCCCTCTAAAACTGTAGATAGCCTGTTTTGGATCACCAACAAAGATCAGCCTGCTTGGGCCGTTTACAGGGAAAATTCTGTCAAAAATCCCATATTGAACTGAATCCGTATCTTGAAATTCGTCAATAAGGGCAGCTTTAAATTTTAGAGCAAGCTGCCTGGCAAGAGCTTCTCCATCACCCTTATTGTCCAGCGCTGAATGCAAATCTATGAGAAGGTCGTCAAAAAAACGTATATTGTTTTCCTTTTTCCGTTTATCAAGTTCATTCAGAATATAATTTAAAAAATCATATTTTAGGGCTGTAAACCATTGATCAAAATCTGTCTGATCAGGAGGGAGATCAGGAATAATTTTAGATGTCCTGACAATATTATAAGACTTTCCTATATTTTGAAGGGCTGAAAGCGTGAACTTTTTATTAATAACCTGCTCACTGAAAATCGGAGAGGAATTGTACAGTTTAAGCCGCCAGTAATCTTCCGCTATCTCCTGTAAAATAATTGACTGGTCTTTCTTTAGCTCGACATTAAAAAGGCTGCCGTTTTCAAAACAGCTTTCGGCAAGCATTCTTTGGCAAAACCCATGAATGGTAAAAATTGCAGCCTGGTCAAAAGAGGCTATTGCCTGACTAATACGGAATTCCGCATCATCAGGAAGTTTTTTCCTGAACAATTCCTGCAAAAACGGATCGTTACTCTCTCCTTGCTGTAAAGCAATGAGCCCTTCCCGTAACCTTTTCCTTATTCTATCCCGTAACTCCATTGTCGCAGCGTCAGTAAAAGTTACAACTAATATCTCGTCAACTTTTATATTCTGTTCAAGAATAAGCCGAAGATATATACCGGCAATAGTAAACGTTTTACCTGTTCCTGCACTTGCCTCAATCAGCATCCTGCCCGAAAGCTCGGAATCTGTTAAATGGAAAGGCTCCCTGCTCAGATTAAACTCCTTGCATTTAAATATTATTAAAGGTTATCCTACTTCACCTGTTTAGCTATACCACACATCATCACAAACAAAAAGAAGAGGTGAATATTATGTGCAAAAAACTATTTATAGCAGCAACCGGCCAGAACTGCGGTAAAACAACCATGAGCCTTTCCCTTATGCATCTCGCGAAAAAGAAATATAAGCGTGTCGGCTTTATTAAACCAATAGGACCTAAAATTGAAAAATTCGGTGACTTAACCGTAGATATGGACGCCGCTCTTATGGCCAAAGCTTACGGCCTTGAAGAAGATATTGCCTTTATGTCTCCCGTGCCTCTCCATAAAGGTTTTACAAAAGAATTTCTTGCCGGCAAAATCAAGCAGGAAACCCTTGAAGCAGATATACTAAATGCTGTTCATGAACTTGAGAAAAAGAATGATTTTTTGATTATCGAAGGAGCAGGCCATGCAGGTGTAGGTTCGATTATAGGGCTTAGTAACGCAAAAATAGCGAAAATGCTCAACGCTCCGGTCATGATAGTAACAGGAAGCGGACTGGGAAACGTCGTTGATTCTCTCCACCTTAATCTTTCGCTCTTTGAAAAAGAAAAAGCCGATGTAAAAATGGCTATTATCAACAAAATAAAAGCTGACAAACGGGAACAGACAGTAGGACTAGTAGGTAAAGCTTTTGAAAACAGCACAACATCTATAATAGGCGGATTCAACTTCTCTCCAATCCTTGCAGATCCTACTCTCTCCCACATAGCAAAACTTCTCAAGCTCCCTTTAGTAGCAAATGATGAAGAAAAGCGCAGAATAATCCATCACATAAGGTTGGGGGCAGCTTCATCACAGGTGGTTGTTGACAGCCTAGATGAATCATCACTTGTTGTTATGACAGGTTCAAGAGACGAACTTCTTGTAACTTTGGCGTCATTGTACCACATTCCTGAATATAAGGAAAAAATAGCCGGTTTGTTAATAACCGGAAAAGCGCCGGTATCCCTGATTAGTGAACAGATCGTAAGAGACAGCGGAGTCCCTTTCATACGTATGCTTGCCACAACATCTGACGTTTATGTGACATTAAAAGAAGATGTAGCGAAAATTTCTGCAGAAGATACTGAAAAATTAAACTGGATCAAAACTCACGCCGAACAGGAAATTGATTTTGACTTTATTGATTCGGCGATAGAGTAACGGACTTTTATTACTTATATCCTGACAGGCTAAGAAATGGGGATTTTTTTAGTCGGATAGGATTTGAACCTATGACCTTCGGGTTATGAGTTCATATGTAGTATTGCCAACATTTTAATTATATTACGTTTTTATGCTTTTATTTTGGCGCAGTGCACCAGAGCCTAGCCTATCAATCTGCGTTGCCAAAAAGCTTCCGGCAAGGGTTGTATAAACCTCTGTTACTTGACTGCTGCTATGCCCCATCAGTAATTGAAGAGATCTTAAATCAACGCCTGATTGTATCATATGCGTTCCAAAAGAGTGCCTAAGCAAGTGTAAATAAACATGCTGTTTTATGCCAGCAGACTTTGCTGCTCTGTCAAGAGGTTTTTTAAGGTCATTCCAAACTTTATTGGTTTTAGGGTTAGTAAAAAGGTATTCCTGCCCCACCCTTTTACGTAAATATGGTAATAGTTTCCTATAAATGGGAACAATTCGTTGTTTCTCACCTTTTCCTTTTATCAACATATATCCTTGAGAAATATTAATATTTGAAGATCTTAGATTTAATGCCTCAGATTTCCTTAATCCTGCATAGTAACATGTAGCAAATATCCCACGATAATGTTTAGAAGCCCGCCGTAAAAGCAATATAACCTCTTCCCGGGTTGGAACAAGGGCAAGAGGGGCTTTGACTTGCTTACCTGGATAACCTTTAATTACAAAAGTCAGTGGCTGACAGAGATTAATTTCAGGCTTAGACATCCATGAAATCATTGCGCTTATATATGATAATTCTTTATTAATCGTCTTCTTTGATGGAGGATTACCACGTTTTGATATTTCATCTCTTCTTTTAGCTTTATAAGCCTCAATAATTCCAGGTTTAAGCTGTAATGGTCTTAACTGCCCAAAATACTCTTTAAGATGTAAATCCCAGGTTTTAAGGTAATCATAATAAGTTGAGCTTGCTACTTCTTGCTTATAGTAAACACAAAACTGAGGCCAGGCATGCCCTATGGTGGGAGCAAGCGGAACTGTTGAAGCTGTTTTACTTGAATGGCACAAAGAAGCATACCATGCTAAAGCCTGTTCTTTTGTCCCCTCAAAGTGATATGTATCTCTTTTATTGGAAGGTTTCCCTGTTTTGGGGTCTTTTTTTCTCCCTTCAGGATAAATCCTTGCAGTCCATATATTCTCATATTTTGGATGACGAATAAGACTCATAACAGTCCACATCTTTTAACTAAGAGTTTAAAAATAAACAGATACTACCTGGAATATAAAACATTTCTCAGTAGAGGCACAGAGAAAAACAAAAAAATCTGATTGAACCGCGAAACACACGAAATACACGAAAAAAACATAAACCACAAGAAACAGAAAGGCTCACACAAAGAACACAGAAAAATAAAGGGGTTAAATAGTGTCCTTTGTGAAAATACTTTGTGAACTTCGTGGTAAAAAATTTAAAAAATAAGATTTTTATTTTTTCGCGCTTTTTACGTCCTTCGTGGTTAAACCCATTTTTAAATCATTCTAAATTTATATTTTACTACCAACCCAAATCACACGTCCGACTACTTTAATGTTATTAGCCTGTTCAGAAGAGAGAGATTCTGGCATATATTTACTGTTGTCGCTTAAAATATTAATAGCACCAGATATAAATTTTTGCACTCTTTTAACAAGAAGGCTACCATTAAATTCTAATGCATATATTGCATTATCTACTATGGTTTTATGCGAAATATTCAAAATAGCAATATCCCCATCATGTAATTTTGGCTCCATACTGTCACCTACAACAGTGATAACTTTAAGATTGTCCTCTATAACTCCTAAAGCATTTCTTACCCATTCTTTCTTAAAATAGAGAAATGCAGATGGGTTATTTAAATGTTTTTTACCATTGTTATAGGGAGGAATCAGTATAATGTCATCTCTATTAATAAGTAACATCTCTTTAGCTACTATCTCTTCTGCTAATTTAAAAATCGAATCAGGCACCCCATGCTTCTGCCAATAGGTTATAGCACTGGGGGCCCTTCCAAATTTTTTTGCTAGTTCTGCTTTTCTATAAATTTTAATAATATCCATTAAATTTTCAACTGTTTTCATTTTTAATCTTTCTTTTTTATTTTGTTATTGACTTTTCTAAAATAGAAATTATTATGCGCTGTATACGAATTATGCAAGTATCTGTAATTTAAAAGAATTTTCTCTAAAGAGTATGAATGATTCTAAAAAAATATAACAGATATTTGAAAATTTTGAAATGTTTTGAAAAAAAGAAGGAGGAGGAAAAAGTTAATGAGTGAATTTTTAAAATTAAAGCCAGCAGCAGAACAATTAGGTTTACCTTACTATTGGTTACGTGAACAAGCGGTAAGCGGTGAAATTCCAGCTTTTAGGACTGGAGGAAACAAAGGAACCTGGATGGTGAACATAGAAAAGGTAAAAGAAGCTATCCTTAATATGCCAAGAGTGTAATGGAGCATTTATGGCAGCAAACATACAGAATGTAATGAATGAATTACATGAAATCCGTACATTGCTGGAACAAATTATAGTTCCTATAGCAACAGAAGAGGCACGTCAGCTCATTACTGCTTCCACTGAACAGCGCAAAGCCCATAACAGTGCTGTGTTAAAAAGAGCAAAAGAGCGGAGCAGCAGAAAATTTATGCTAAAGGAAAAAGCCGATGAATAAAAGTAAGCTCTATGAAGAGGCAGAAGTCTTCTTTGCAGTACTTTTTTTATTAATAGTAGGGGCACTCTTTGGTTGGAGCGCACGGTCAATAACGGTTAAAGACAAACTGCTTATATCTACGGTAGAACGCCAGTATGCCGAACGCGATTACTATCAGCAGCAGATCAATAAAATGGTATCAGAAATGAGCACACATAAATAATACAAGACAGGCCAAACGCTAAAAACTCTGTGATGAAGGATAGCAATGTCAAGACCAAGAAAAGCAAATGTTGATTATTTCCCTCATAGCACGGAACATGGAAAAACAATGTTTATATTGGAAAACAGGTGGGGAAATGATGGTTATGCTGCATGGTTTAAAATACTAGAAATGCTTGGCTTAGCTGAAAATCATTTTATTGATTGTCATGATACAGAAACCTGGGAATACCTGGTAGCAAAACTCAAAATAACTCCCGTAATGGCAAATGAAATATTAGATACACTCTCAAACCTTAAAGCTATTGATTCGGAATTGTGGGAAACTTTCAGAGTAATCTACAGCTCAAATTTTGTTGATGGAGTAGCGCCGGCATATCGCTTTAGAAAAGATAAAATTGTTACCAGGGAATTTGTGGTAAATAGAGTTTCCCACGTGGGAAACAGCGTTAACCACTCAATAGCAGGAGGGAAACCGAATAAACCTGCTGATTCCATTATAGTAATTCCCACAGAAGAGATGAGAAGAGATATGAGAGGAGGAGAAAACCCTGCTCCCCTCTCCTGCCCAAAAATTGGCGCTGGTGAAACAATGGATATCTCAGAAATTAATCAGCTTTACATAACCTATGTAGGCAAAACACCACATAGAACCGGCATATCCAATACCCTGGCTGAAATTTGCCAAACATACAGGCCTGAACAGATCCGGACAGCATTTAAAGCAGTAGTCAACGCAAACTCCCCAAACATTAACTGGATACGTTCATACCTTGATAACCCGAATAATTGGGCTGAGAAAAAATATAAAAAACAGACAGAAGAAGCCATATCCATAAACATACGGGAAGCAATGGCCTTTTGTGGAATGGAGGCAACCTATGACGGAAAAAGACCGCCCTCGTTTTACTGCGATGATGAATTGGCTTGCGCAAAAGTTCCCGGCAAGCCAGGCCCCAAGGATCCTGCTGCGGAATGACCTGGCAGACTGGTTTGAAGCCCTTAAAGACATAAGGATCGAAAAACTGGAATGGGGGGCAAGATACCTTTTTGCTCATAACCGCTTCTTTCCAAAACCTGTAGAATTACGGGAAGCATCAACAATGGCGCCGTCATCAGTAATACCGCAGCAAGCGGAACAAATAAAACTGGCAGAGATAACACCCTCAGAAATCGCGAAAAAGAGGCTAAACGCGATATTTGAGAAACTGAACGCTCAATATAACACACAGCTTAAAGCTTAAAACAGGAGAATTAACCGCGAAACACACGAACAGCGCGAAAAAATAAAAACCTTTTTTGTTCCTCACAGAGGCACAGAGGGCACAGAGAAAACCTTTTTAAAACATTCAAAAAATCATTATTTGTGTTCTTGTGGTAAAAAATTCGAAAAATAAGGTTTGCTTTTCCTCCGTGAATTCTGTGTCTCTGTGAGGAATTAAGGGATTTAATTTTGTTTTTTTCGTGTATTTCGCGGTTCGATGGTTTAATCAGTTTTTTTGTTTTTCTCTGTGCCTCTGTGAGAAATTAAAGGGTTTAAAGGTAATAACAAAATGAAAATAAACTTTGAAGAAAAAAAATTCTGTCAGCTAAAGACATTAGCCGAACGCTGGGACTGCTCAGTAGATTATCTCCGGGATCTGGCATACAAAGGGGTGATAGAACTCTGGCACCCCGAAGGGCGGGAAAGCGGCCGCGGTGTAAAAGTAGTAGTAAGAAGCGTGCTAAAAGCGGAAAAAGAAGGGTTGATAGAAACAAAGTTTGAAGTGTAAACTTTTACCGCAAAGAGCGCAAAGTTTTTACGCAAAGGGCGCTATTTTAAAATTTTTTGCATTCCTTGCGTTCTTTGCGGTTTATGGTAGGTAGTTTTATATACTGTCCACGAAATTATCGATTTTTTTCATAGTGCCCACGGCACAAAACAATAATCACTGTATCTTCAGTCACTTTGTAAAGTAATCGGTTGCCTTTATCTATACGTCTGCTCCAATATCCCTGTTTATCATGTTTTAAAAGCTCCGGCTTACCTATGCCCTTAAAAGGATTTCGCTGGATTTCTTCGATAAGTTCGGTTATGCGCAGAAAAATCTTTTTATCCTCGTTTACCCATGAAATAAAATCTTCCCACCCCTCGTTTTCAAAAACTATCTGCCTACTCATTTGCCATTGCTCGTAACTCTTCGATAGTTTTCGGAATCAGCACTGCTTTACCTGACTCAATTCTTTCGATCCTGCGATTGATTTCGTCCATGTTTTCTCTGCTGTAAAATGGGTCAATCTTTAAATCCAGGGGTATCCCTCCAGTTCGTACAATTGCTTTTGCAAAAACTGTAAATGCTGATGTCATAGTCAAACCTAACGCGTCTAAGATGTTTTCAACATCTCTTTTTAAATCTGAGTCCATTCGTAGGCTAATTGATGTTTGTTTCATTTTTATCCCCTTTTTCTGCACATTGTGATTCTTTGTATGCCATTGTATATACATTTCATTACAATATCAAGGGTTTTTTAACAACATTGTTTTTAAAATATTAAATTCCTACCACAAAGTTCACAAAGTATTTTCGCAAAGGACACTATGTCATTGCGGACTTGATCCGCAATCCCCTGCTCTTAAGATCCCGGGGCAAGCCCGGAATGACATAGTGCTCTTTGTGTGTCCCTTTGTGTTCCTTGTGGTTTACTTTTTTCGTGTTTTTCGCGGTTAAATATTTTTATCGGGCGCACACTGTGCGCCCCTACAGGAATCTAACTAAACACTCCACTCTTCACACTTCACACTGTTTTTCGTACTCCACTCTTCACTCTCCACCCTTCACACTGCTTTTAAGAGGCTGAACTAGGTTATACCCGCTGAGCTGGGTATATTTTCAATCTTTCCTATGAGTTAATCCAATCCAAAAGTACAAGTCAAAACACAAAGAGGATAAACTTATGTGTAAACTTTTATGTACCACATTAATCGCGTTACTGTTAATATCCAATAACGCGTTTGCTATCGTGCAGGTGCTTCCAGCAGAGCAGGT
>WQYY01000058.1 GCA_009780995.1 Desulfuromonadales bacterium | reverse complement strand
GCAAAGAGTGCAAAGACTCTTCAAGGTCTTTTTTCTGGCCATCTAAAAAAGTATATCGCTGCTCAAGCTCCTGATATTCCTCAATAGCCATAAGATTCACCTCTCCTATAGCCTCGATATCTTTGGAAAGTTCTGCATGCCGCTTATTGAGCGCAGCTTCATCTGTTGCTTCACTATCTTTTTCAGAAACAGCTTCGGAAATATTAAGCCTGTACTTATCCCTAAAAGTCTCTTCAAGATGATTAAGCCGCATTGACAGCTCTGTGAGTTTAAGATGGGCATCTCCCTTTTCTTTACGCAAGCTATCAATAATGCTCCTGGCTTCTTTGTCTGATGCTTCCATATCCCTGAGAGAATGGGCTGACAGCTCATACTCTTCCTTGAGAGATAATGCCTCCTTCTCCATGTCACTATATTTTTGCAGCAAATCGGATATGCCGGTTTCTGAGCTGTTTATAGACTCTCCAAGCCCTATGCGCTCTTTATCACCCTTTTCTATATCATCATTAAGCTTTAGTTTCCTGTTTTTGAGCTCTATCTGCAGGGCAGCAACTCTTTTAAGAGAATTAACCATTGCCTCCTGTTTCTCACGAAGGGCTGCAGAACGGATTTTCATTGCGGTAACTTCTTCCCTGGCCTTTTCAATCAACTGCTGCCGGGTTGATACAACTCCTTGAGCATCAGAGAGTTCCGCTTCAAAAGCCTCTTTCTTCTTCAGAGCTTCCTCTCTGACACTGTCAGCTTCGCTCTGGTCCTTTTCCAGAAGCTCCCGCTCTTCCTGAAGCTGACCATCTTCAAAGGCTTTTATATTAATCCTCTCTTCAACCAGCCTTAACTCTTCCTTTCCGCTCTGCATATCTTTTTCAAGAGCCAGAATAGCCATTTCAGAGTTATGCAGCTCCTGTCTGGAACTACTGATTTCTTTATCAACCGAATCTGTACCCGCTTTTTGCTGCTCAAGCTTATGTGAAAGCTCATTTATCAGCTTCTCATATTTTGTTACTTTTGATGCCAGCTCTTTTATCTCTCTTTTCTTATGTATAAGCCCCTGATTAGCACCCTCTTTCCCTCCACCTTCAACGACACTGCTTCTGTAAACCATGTCCCCTTCAAGAGTAACAAAGGTAAGTTCCGGAAAGTCATTTGCGGCTTTAATAGCCTCTTTCAGATCCTTTGTTATAAAAACAGTCTCAAGAAAAGATTCTAAAAACGGCTTATATTTTTCTTTGAGCCTTACCTTAGAGGCAAGGGATTCCATGCCCTTGGGAGCCGATTCAGAAGCCCTCTTCTTACCATTGGGAAGAATAAAACTGCAACGGCCATTACCTGAACTCCTCAAATAATCTATGGCAGACGTAACATCATCTCCGGAATCAGACGGAACTGCCTGTAGCAATCCTCCTAAAATAGCCTCTACAGCCGCTTCATACTTCTCATCAGTCTCAATAAAATCAGCTACCATGCCTGAAAAGCGCCCTTTAAAGGATTCTGATGTAAAAAGAGATTTTACCCCTTCACCATACCCCTCAAAACTGGCTTCAAGCTCCTGAACAGAATGCAGCCTTGAAGAAACTCTCCCAAACTCGTCTTTAGTTGACTGAAACTCCTTTTCAGTGACCGCTGAAGCCGCTTTGAGCTCATCATAACGTTGAGTCAGACTTGAGATCAGGCTCTGCAGCTTTTCTTTTGCAGCTTTCCCTTTTTCAAATTCCGCCTCAAAGCCGGAAACACGCTTCTGAACTTCAACGAAACGATCCTTAAGCGTAACCTCTTCTTTCTGGCTTCTTTCCACCCTCTCCCTGATAACTTCAAGACGCTGTACCGCATTTTTCTGTCTGTTATCTGACTGGCCTATTTCGCTTATTACCTTAAAAAGCTCCTTCCGCAGCTCATCAATCCGGGCCGAAGCTGTACGCTCAGAGGAGAGCAGCTCCTCAAGCTCCTTTTCTCTCTCATCAAGGAGTTGTTCACTGCCTGTCGATTCACTGAGCAGCTCACCACTCTTAAGTTTAAGCGAAGCTTCCTCGTCAGCGGCTTCCAAAAGCCGCTGTTCAACTGATGAAAGCTCCTCCTTAAGACGGATAGCTTCCCTTTCCCTGTTCTCAACCTCTTTTTTCTGAAACTCTATCCTGTTCTCTTCGCCTTTAAGATTTCCCTTTAAGGCAAATAGCTGCTCCTGGTTTGAATTTAAGCGTTTTTCAACCTCTATAAGAACGACTTTCTTACTCTCAATATCAAGCTCCTGCTTCTTCCCGGCAGAAACAAGAGAAACCTCTCGCTCATCAAAACCTTTCATCTCAAGATCAAGAGCGTTCTGCTCCGCTAAGAGCTTTTTATATTCCTTAATGGCGAAATATATATCTATCTCTTTAAGTTCTTCTCTAAAAGTACGGAATTTTTCAGCTCTTTTAGCCTGCCTTTGAAGAGAATTTAACTGCCGTTTTATTTCAGCGACAATATCACTTATGCGGAGAAGATTCTGGCGGGTAACTTCTATCTTTTTTACGGCTATCTGCTTTCTGGCCTTATATTTAGTAACTCCTGCCGCCTCTTCAATTAAAAAACGGCGCTCCTCAGGCTTTGCCATAAGGATCATTCCTATACGCCCCTGTTCGATAATCGAATAAGCTCTGGCGCCAACACCGGTATCCATAAAGAGTTCGGCAATATCCATAAGGCGGCATGGCGTCTTGTTAAGGAGATATTCGCTATCGCCATCTCTGTATAAACGGCGGGTTACCTGAATTTCGCTGTAGTTGAGATATTTGGCGGGAATCTTACCATCTTCAGTGGAAAATATAAGCGAGACCTCAGCCATACCCAACGGCTTTCTTGCCTCACTCCCTCCGAAAATCATATCTTCCATATAACGGCCGCGGAGGTTTTTTACAGACTGCTCCCCCATAACCCATCTGATTGCGTCAACGATATTGGATTTACCGCAACCATTAGGGCCCACAACAGCCGTTACTCCCTCCGGGAAATCAAGAACCGACTTATCTACAAAGGATTTAAACCCTGATATTTCGAGACGTTTTATTTTCATAATATTCTTTCGTTACTTGTGTGGTGCAGGCTTTTAGTCATATTCTGTGTTGCCGACCTCGTGTACCGTTTGACCGTAGGGGCGGCCATTGGCCGTCCGGTTTTTCGGGGCGCCCAGTGTGCGCCCCCTACGCAAAACGCCTTGCCTATGAGCCAAACTGTATGTCGTTAGGTTTGTGAAAATCTATAAGGCTAGACCACGCCTTGTTTGTATTTGTTTGAATTTAAGATATAATCCCAACATAAACAACAAAATTTAATCCACAGGAGCAGAGAAATGAAAAAATATTTTTTACTACCCATAATTGCTCTATTTATTACTATTCCTCTATCCGCGCAGGCCTCAACCTGGGCAATAGACCCTGTTCATACAACTGTGGGGTTCAAAGTACAACATCTTACCATTTCCAATGTTAAAGGGATATTTGAAACAGTCAGCGGAACTCTGAACATCAATGATGAAGATATCACAAAATCTACCATGGATATCCGCATTGATACCAACTCAATTAACACTCATGTAAAAATGAGAGATGATGATCTCAGAAGCCCCAATTTCTTTGATGTAAAAAAATATCCTGAAATGACTTTTGTATCTAAAAATATCTCAAAAACAGGAGAAAACAGTTTTAAAGTTGAAGGATATCTTAAACTTCATGGAATAATAAAACCGGTAACACTAAATGTAAAAAACTTATCACGAGAAATTAAAGACCCCTGGGGTGGCATAAGACGTGGAGTTACCGCAACAGCAAAAATAAATCGTACAGATTTTGGTATCGGAGCCACCGAACCAGCCTCCCTTATAGGAGATGAAATCAGCATCACCCTTGATGTCGAAATAGTAAAACAACCATAAAACTATATATACCAACGCAGGAGATAGAGATGGTAAAAATCGTAGTACTTTATCACAGCACTTACGGACATACGGAAGTTGTCGCCAAATCTGTTGTAAAAGGGATAGAAAGAGTCAGCGATACAGAGGTTGCACTTATAAAAGCGTCTGAAGCAGAGAGTAAATTGGATATTCTGCATAACGCTGATGCCATAATATTCGGATCGCCAACTTATATGGGAAGTGTTGCTTCAGTATTTAAAAAATTTATGGAAGAGACTTCAAAGTTCTGGACCGAGCTAAAATGGAAAGACAAAATTGCCGCAGGCTTTACAAATTCAGGCAGTCAAAGCGGCGATAAGCTAAATACACTTATTGATCTCGCTATTTTCGCGGCACAGCATGGAATGATATGGGTAAGCACTGGTCTGTTACCTGGGAATAATAGCAGTACTTCAAGCGTGAATGATATCAACCGTATCGGCTCATTTTTAGGGGTAATGACTCAAGCCAATGTAGACCAGGGTAGTGATGTTGCTCCTCCACCAAATGATCTTGAAACCGCAGCACTGCTCGGCCAGAGAGTCGCGGAAATCACAAAAAGATTTAAATAGATTATTGTCGAATTCTATTTATGTTCACTCTATTAGGCAATAATATCTTCACCACTTTTTCTATGTTACTATTCCTATTAGCTCAGGTAGTACCTGAGCTAATAGATAATTTAATCTGTATATCGCAACAATATTCGTATTGTACAATTGTATAAAAATTGTAGAATCAGGCAAGAATGAGCTTTCCGTTATTTCCAACTTGCAAAACTTTATCTCTTATAGGAATACTGTTCCGAATTTATCCGAATGATTGGGGGATATAGATGAAATCCTTTCTCAAATTACTTGTTGTACTGTTTATCACCGTCACATTATTTGCTGGTAGCGCAAATGCCGGTATTGATGAAGGGATAGCGGCGTACAAAGCAAAAGATTACACAAAAGCTCTAAACGAATTTAAGTCTCTTGCTGAACATGGTATTGCCCAGGCACAGTATTTTTTGGGGCGCATGTATTATACCGGAGAAGGAGTAACGCAAGGCTATCAGGAAGCCTTTATATGGTATAAAAAGGCCGCTGATCAAGGTAACGCTGATGCACAAGTTAGTTTGGGACTCATGTATGCGGCTGGAGATGGAGTAACACAAGATTATCGAGAAGCTTTTATATGGTCTAAAAAAGCTGCTGATCAAGGCTTGAGTCCTGCACAATATATGTTGGGGACTCTGTATGAAAATGGAGGAGGAGTAATACAAGATTATCAGGAAGCTTTTAAATGGTATAAAAAAGCAGCTGATCAGGGTCTTGACCTTGCGCAATTTAGTTTGGGGCTCATGTATTATATGGGAGAGGGAGTAACGCAAGATTACCAAGAAGCTTTTACATCGCTCAAAAAAGCGGCTGATCAGGGCAATGTTGATGCGCAAGTTATGTTAGGAGCTATGTATTATAAAGGAGAAGGAATAGCGCAAAATTTCCAGAAAGCTTTTAAATGGTCTAAAAAAGCCGCTGATCAAGGTAACGCTGACGCACAAGTTAGTTTAGGGGCCATGTATTATGAAGGAGAAGGAGTAGCGCAAAATTCCCAAGAAGCAACTACATGGTACAAAAAAGCCGCTGATCAGGGTAATACCATGGCGCAATTCAATTTGGGAATTATTTATAGAGATGGAAATAGCATAGCACAAAATTATCAAGAAGCTGCTAAATGGTTTAAAAAAGCTGCTGATCAGGGTCTTACCCGGGCGCAAGATGCTTTAGGAATTATGTATAAAGATGGAAGTGGAGTCGCACAAGATTATCAAGAAGCTTTTAAATGGCTCAAAAAAGCAGCTGATCAAGGTGACGCGAAGGCACAATATAATTTAGGAGCCATGTATTACAATGGAGAAGGAGTAGCGCAAGATTACCAAGAAGCTTTTACATGGCTCAGAAAAGCAGCTGATCAGGGCAATGTTGATGCGCAAAATGTTTTGAAAAGAATTATTAAGTCCAAGCCAAAAAAAATAATAGTTGAAGATGTTTAAATGCTTGCTGATTATATGATAATAATATAATTAGGCAATTTTTTAAATGTTATAATGTGTACTAATAAAACCTACTAGCTCAGGTATTACTCCAGCTCATAGGAATTAATATATTAGAAAATCAGTCAAAATGATATTATGTACTCGTAAGATTAGGCAATAATGTAAAAACTAGTTTCTCACAGAGACGCAAAGTTCACTGAGAAACCCTTCTATTTCTTTTAACCACAAGGGGCACAAAGTCATTGCGGCTTCCGAGCCGCAATTTCCTACTATCATGAGGTTACGGGTTAAGCCAGCAAAGACCTGCTTTTTTGTGTTCTTCGTGTGACCATCGTGTTCTTTGTGGTTTGTGTTTTTTTCGTGTTTTTCGCGTTTTAATTAGGTTCGTGGTTTTCTCTGTGTCTCTGTGAGGAATCATATCGCTTCTAGGATAAATTTGATAAAAAAATAATGAAACGTCTAAACAAAGAAACTTGAAAAGGTTTTAGGTTTTATTTATTTTTTTCATAAATCTTATGAAAGCACCTATTACTTTATCCAGAACTTCATAATCCTCAGAAGATATAAAATGTTGCCCATCTACTTCTGGATTGGATTTTATACGAGTCATTATTTTGTTAAATTGTAGAACGTGCTGATTAAACTCTTTACGCCTTTTAGGAGAAAGATAATTACTGAAAATTTTAAATTCACTATTTGTAGGTAAATGCGTTGGTAAAGTATCTTTGCTTTTTATGGCTACGAGCTTTTTACACAACTGTTCACCAAGGTCATGCAACTCTTTTTTACGCCCTCTTTCCAAAGCGTATCTATAACCAAAAACAAACCCAACCAACAATAAAAGCGCGGGAGTAAGAGGACTGGAATAAAGCCCGGATATAAACTCAGTCATATATTTCCTTTTACGTTAACCGGGCGTTATAAATTACTTTTCAGTAACCTATTTTCACTTCAGTATAACTGTTTGACGTTTCTCTAAAGCTCTTCTCACCTATTTCCTGCAATGAACACGCCAAATTTCTACATTTAACTTCAAAATAATAACGCTTACCTGTCTCAGGAATTATAGTTTGAAAATTCGGCATTACGCCCGGATTCGCAGTAACAGTAAAAGGCTGTGCCACAGGAACTCTAAAAGATATATATTCCCCGCAATCCATATAATAAATTTTACTGTCATTAAGCTCTATACTGCTCTGAATAGTGCAGCTCTTGTCTACGGAAGATCTGACTATATTTACGGTACCGAAATTATTATCTTCCACAAAAGGAGGGTTATTTACAAACTTATCTTTACCAACAAACTTTATTGGAGCAGCACAGCTTGATAACAACGCAGCAATAAACATAAATAGAACTGCTCTTTTCATAAGTCACTCCATGAATCAGCTATCTTAAATACAGATAAAAATAGGCTATGCAGTTTTAGTCCCTATAACATTAATTACACTAAACTCTTTTCAAATAACATAGTCATCTACAAACAACTAGTTTGTTGTAGTTGATGATGTAGTATTTGGTTGTGTCGTATTTGGCGCCGTAGTAGTTGGCGGAATAGGCGGCGGCGGGATCGTAGCTGTAGTTGTATTGTATCCCATTGAATTCCTCCAGCCTGGCGGGGTACAAACCGGACAGGGAACTTTTCCGGCAAACGGAGTCAGAATCCAGAGAAGCCAGGGAGTTCCGTTATTGTAATTAAATGTTGTTGAAATTAACTGGTCTTTTGGAATTACGAGCGAACTGCTTGTTGAAGATGTATATCGCACAAAAGGACAGCTAGGGAGATGATACCAATTATAACCATAAGCTGTGTTATTATTTGCGGAATATACAGTCGGTACAGCCTCTGTTGTACTTTGAAATCTCCCCGCTGTACTCTGAATAGTAAGTGTTGTAGTGACCGTAGCTGCTCTGTTCACAGTACCCGGCGCATCTGAAGGCATATCTGAAGCCATATGGCAGACTTGAACCTTATCTCCTACCCTAATACTCCCTCCACTTTGCGTCCATGGCTGTCCATTTATGGAGTAATAACTGGTAGAAGGGGTTGAATCCTGTGAAATTCTCACTGAAAATACATCGTTCGCGTTAGGAGCGTTTATAGTAATTACCTCTGAATATACGTACTGATTCGTTTGGACGTTTGTTGCAGGTGTAAAGCCAAAAGCGTTAGGCTCATCTTGTGAACCACAGGAAGAAAGCAAAGCAGCAGATAAGATAATCATAAGAAATAGCTTTTTCAAAATAATACTCCCCCATACTCAGTATGACTTTGTTTTACAACTATATATAAAAAGTTTGATTTTTATATAACTAATTATATTTTTCTACTTTTTATATCAATGTTTATTACTTTGGCATTACTTTACTTTTGCGATCTTTTTAACAATCTTTCCCGCCAAATATTCAATTGTCTCTATGGCCGATTCTTTATCTTTATCAAGGTCAAACTCGACTACGGTATATCCTGTTTTGCAATCACGCAATATACCCTTGACGTCCATAGACACCCTTTTATTAACGGTTGAGGTTACAAATCTGTAATGACTGTCAATGTCGCTCTCTATCTGCGTTATCCTACCGAGAAGCTCATAGTCTGCAACGCTGCATCCGCCAGCAACAGGTTTAAGCTGCGTATTTTCGTTGATCTCATTTAAAAGCCGGTCGTTAAACGTATCTTGTACGTTTTTCGCGACCTCTTGCGTAACGGTTAGCGGGTCGACTTTGGCCGTTTTGACAATTTCGAAAGGCGGTATAGAGATGGTGCCGACGCGGTACATAGTTGGTGCACAGCCTGTTAATGCAACAAAAGTAACAAGCAAAATGATCCTTTTCACATTTTCTCCTCTACCACTTTATTTTTTAATATTTACTTTCAAACATATAAATTAGTTATTACTGCTCAAAAATTCAGATTTTGCAATTCAAAAACTATATTATTTAATTTTAGCTCAAGCAATATGAACAATAGCAAGTCAATCTTTAAAATAAGCAATAGAAGGTCTTATACAGCAAATCACCGCTAAAATAACAAATATCCAGATATATTCAATAACATATTCACGCAAATATGCACCAAAAATCATTCCAATAAATAAAACTCCCCATTTTAAAAGAATAACATCGCTCCAGCGCCACATTTTGTTCTTTAAGATGCTCATAATTGTCACCTCCTTACATTAATTTTTTCGATTTATCAGTAAATTTGTCTTCCGATTCCTCTACAAGCAGTTCTGTTGTTCTATCATATCACTTTTTTTGCTTCTGTCTTGTAGTTAATTATTTCTATATAGAAATAAAAAGCTCCGCAACAGTAAATTGCGAAGCCCTGAATTATGTGGTACTAAAGCCATAAGAGTACATCACAGCCTAGTTGAGTAATTCGTTTTATCTACTTTGAACCTTCTAAGGAGGAGCCATTTTCTGTCCTTGGAATAGATGAATCATTCTTTGAGCCTGACTTCAATCGCTCCTGTTCAAGCTTTATCTTCTCTATTTCCAGCTGCAGTTTCAGCTTTTCAATTTCTCCGGCATTATTGGCCGAAGCCGTATTAGTGTTGGGAGCTGTATTGGGGTTAAGAGCTGTCTTCAGGGCTTGGTTGAAGCAATCACTGTAAGTACGGGTTTTGAACAATAGCGCCTTTATGCCCGTACAATGCTTATCTCCACAGCAATCAAAGGGAAATGATGTTACGTCATTCGGATCAACCCAAGCGTCTTCCAAGCCGTCTTTCCCATCTTTGCCATTCTTAAAATACTGTACGTGCGCTCTGCCATCTTTTAGAGATTCAGAAGCTACTGCTGTCGTATAGAACCATACAGCGCCACTTTCATACGCAAGCAACGGGAAACCGGCTTTTACCGTATCCTCAACGTCCGTGCCTTCAGAATCTTCATAGAGCTTAGTGTTATCGGCTTTAACAATGTAGCCGATCCCTATTTGACCCGCATATGCGATTGTGGTAAGCAATAGCAACATAATTCCAGTTAAAATAGCAATTACACGTTGCATATTCTCTCCTATATCAAGTAAATTTTTTCACAATATACCTAAATTTTTTGGATATGCAAGGGTTTTCATTAACAAGAATAGACAGCAGAAAAAAGAAAAAGCCCTGAATTTACAGGGCTTATGGACTTACATGAACTTTTGCGAATTTGCTAGTGGTGCCCGGGGCCGGAATCGAACCGGCACGGCCTTGCGACCGAGGGATTTTAAGTCCCTTGCGTCTACCAATTCCGCCACCCGGGCATTAAGAGTATTCTATTTATAAAGAATTTACCCTTTCTTTTAACTCTTTACCTGTTTTAAAAAATGGCGTTCTTTTAGCGGAAATCTTGACAATTTCCCCGCTTTTCGGGTTCCTTGCGTCCCGCGATTCTCTCTCACGGATAGTAAAACTTCCAAATCCGCGGATTTCCACTTTATCACCTTTTTGTAAGGCTTTTGCCATTGAATCAAAAATCAGATTTACAATTAATTCTGATTCTCTTCTATTGAGATTTTTTTTCATCTCCATTACTTTTTCTACTAGTTCACTCTTTGTCATTAACTATCCACTCCAAACAGGTTATTACTCTTCTGAATTATTATTTTTATTTAAACCTTCTTTAAGCAAATCACCAAAGCTTGAAAAAGATTCGTTACTATTCATATAACTAAGCATCTCTTCCTTTTCAACAGCATTTTGCAATGCCTTTATTGATAATGCAATTTTTCTATTTTTTGTATCAATACTAATAACTACTGCTTCTTTTTCATCGCCAACACTAACAAATTCTTTTGCTGATGCTACTTTTTCTTCAGAAAGTTCAGAAATATGTACCAGGCCTTCAATACCTTCTTCAATTTCAATGAAAATCCCAAAGTCTGTTACAGAAGAAGTTTTTCCTTTTATTTTGCTTCCAGGTTTATATTTTTCCGGCACAAGTGTCCATGGATCCGGAGAAAGGTGTTTTATTCCCAAAGAGAGACGTTCATTCTGAGCATCTACATTAAGAACAACAGCCTGAATTGTCTCTCCCTTAGAGAAAACCTCTCCGGGATGTTTGACACGCTTTGTCCAGGATATGTCTGAAACATGTACAAGGCCGTCTATTCCGTTGTCAACCCCTATAAATATACCAAAATCTGTAATATTTTTTATCTGCCCTTCCAGTTTTGTACCAACTGGGTACTTTTCTTCCAACACCGTCCATGGATTTACTTCGGTCTGCTTCAATCCCAGAGATATACGCCTGTTAGAAGAATCAACACCTAAAACCAAAGCTTCAACACTGTCACCGACCGAAACCACTTCAGATGGATGACGAACACGTTTTACCCAAGACATTTCTGAAACGTGTATAAGGCCTTCAACCCCTTTTTCGAGTTCAACAAAAACACCATAATCGGTTAAGCTTACTACTCTGCCTGTAACTCTGTCCCCGACATGATATCTATTCTCAATTCCAATCCAGGGATCAGGTTGAGTTTGTTTCAGCCCTAAAGAGACTTTACCTTTAACAGGATCAAGTTTTAAAACCATTACCTGGATAATATCTCCTGATTTTAAAAGCTCTGAAGGATTGGAAAGTTTTCCCCATGACATATCAGTTAAATGCAAGAGCCCATCAATCCCACCAATATCTATAAATGCCCCATAGCTTGTCAGATTTTTTACTGTACCTTCACGTACCTGCCCTTCTGTAACTTCAGAAAGGGTCTTTTCGCGGGACTGTTGCCGTTCTTCTTCAAGAAGCGCGCGGCGGGAGAGTACAACATTGCCGCGTTTGCGGTTAAGTTTTAAAATTTTAAAT
>WQYY01000057.1 GCA_009780995.1 Desulfuromonadales bacterium | reverse complement strand
ACTGCCGGTGCTATCTGTCCAGTTACTGTTGCCACTGTCTGCTGTCCATGTACCATCTCCTCCGTCTACTGCATTATTATTCTTCGGGCCTAAATCCCCGTCCCAAAAGTTAAATGTGAGATTGGCCGTGGCGTAGATTAGATTTACCTGATTGGCAACCGAGGTTTGAACAGTGTAGGTTCCGCTTGATTCCGGCATGGTACCAAGAGTTATGTCGCTGCTATCACCGGTTAGTGCGCCTTGATAGTTAAATATACGGTATACTCCCGGACCAAATGTGCCTCCCGGTGTTTCAGTAACATTTAGGGTACTGCCTTCAAGTGTCAGGTTGCCGTTGACTACGGTTAAGTCGTTGTATGTTCCGCCGCCACCGGTTGCTCCGGTGGCTGTATTGGCACTATTGGCGTTGGCCTCGCCAAATCTGTAATTGAGTATAGAGCCATTGTTGAGTGTAAGGTCACCGTTAATTGTAAGTGTCCCGGAAGCAGCCGCATCGCCTGGGGCAAGAATGCCACCACTGGCAATCGCCACATTACCACCAATAGTGCCGACACCGCTTAGTGTAGCGTCAGCCGCAACCGCGACTGTGCTTACGCTGTCGCCAAGAGTGCCATCAACCTGCAGCGTACCGCCGATAACATTAGTCGAACCTTCAAATGCACTACTATCACTGGTTAGGATGGTTGTGCCGGAAAGCTGATCTACATTTCCGGTTCCGGCTTGCTGACTGCTAATCTGAGGAGTAAATGTGTAGCTATCGCTGGTATGATTGAAGACCAGCGTGCCCTGCCCGCCAAGAGCAACGTTAGAAGTATCGAGCCAGCCTGGCGCTGCTGCGGAATCTCCTTGCGCAGCCCCGATGTTAATTGTAGCCTGTCCGCCGGCACCAGCACCAATGCCATACGGATCCGTTGTTTTAAGTGTTCCGTCATCTGTAACTGTGAGAATGCCATCAGCACCGTTCATTACGCCCATATCAAGAGTCCCGGTCGTCCAGATTGAGTTCTGACCGGTAATCAGTACTTCACCGTGCCCTGCATTGGGGGCGTACACTCCGCCTTGACTGGCGCAGGTAGCTCCGATATAACTGTCATAAATACTGGTAACTGAGCCTCCATTGCTAATCTCCAGAGTTCCAATACCGGTATAACCGACCATAAGCCCAGTGTAGTTAATCCAGGATGAACCTTGCCCATCAACAACTACATGCCCTTCTGAACGGATACCGCCTGTGCTTATTGTTGATGTAGATGCTCCTATATAGTCATAATCATACAGATTCTGGCCGCTTTCAAGAGTCGCACCGTCGAGAATTGATAAATAAGCAGTTCCCTGTATACCAACCGTAATTCCGGGAGTTGTTATAACTGTCGAGCCGGGACCATTGATAATCAACGAACCGCTGCTGCCAGTGCCATCTGCAATGCCCAAACCGTTGTTGGTATCTGAATTCAACGTATTCGTCATATTTAGCAAACCGCCATTTTGGACAGTTACTGTCGCGGAAGTGGCGGAGGTGTTACTCTCGCCAATTATCAATCCACCGTAACTATTCCATGCTGATCCTGTACCATCAATCAAAACAGTACTTGGCGAACTGCATTGATAGCAAACGTAGTTATAGGCGCTGCTAGTCGAGTTCAAAATACCGCCATTTGTGATTTGCAAGGAACCAGCCCCACCATTGGAACCACTACGATTACCAACAGTGAGCGTATCAGAAGCAGAGACAGTGCCACCAAGAATATTCAGAGAACCGGTCCCTAAGGTTCCGAGTGTTATACTACTAGCAGCAAGGCTTCCACCTGACTGAACTGTCAAGTCACCAGTCGTTCCAGCCGCATACCCAAGGTAAAGTGGGCCGCTCTGAGCGACACCACCGGAGTCAATGGTTACGCTACCATCAGTCGCTGCACCGGCCGTGTTTGTTCCAATATAAACAGTGTCGCCCGTCACCGGGGCGCTGTTCGGTGTTCGAATCCAATTTCCAGCATCGAACCAATCAGTGGAAGATGAACCTCCAGACCATGTCACCGTTGCCGCAGAAACAGGAGACGCCAGCAACATGTATATGCCAAGGGCTAAGGCTGATATCACTATACGTGATTTATTTCTGCCTGTTTTGGATACTTTTGTTATTTCAGCCACGGCTACCCATGCACAGAGTGCTTCATTCCAGATTGTTTTGAATATTTTGTTCATATTTTTTCTCCTCTGTTTATTTTTTATTTTAAAAATCATTGGGAAATAATCAGCGCTAATATATTTTTAACAATACTAAACTAAAATGATATAAAAGATTACTATTATCTTATTATATTGTCAAATATTTTTGTATTTTTTTCACAATAGAGAACAAATAATTTATATTAAGCAATTAAAATTGATTGAACTAAAAAATGTAGCCTGTATCCTAATGTTCAGACAACAACAGATTATTCCTACGCAAAACCAAAAATGTTAATTCAAGAATAATTAAATATAGGCAGATGGTTTTGTGTTTGTATCACTGAAATAATTATAAATATTACTTTTTCATTTTTATCATTCTTGACAACACCACTCTTTAGAGTTATGAATGAATATTCATTCAAAATGTTAACAGGCTTAAATGTGGAAAAGTGCGACAAAAGAAAAGAAATTTTTAAAGCAGCTCTCGAGCTCTTTACTACTGAAGGTTTTCATGGCGCACCAATGGCTATGATAGCCCAAAGCGCGGATGTTGCAACAGGGACAATATACAGATACTTTGAAAACAGAGATGCTCTTATAAATGAGTTATACCTGGAAATTGAAAATAAACTTACAATAATAATGATCGAACAGTATAACCCTGAGCATCCGATTAGAGAACGTTTCATAAAACTTGGCACTGAGCTGTTACGATTCTTTATTAACAACCCGTTTTACTTTATGTACATTGAGCAATTTTATAACTCGCCATATGGAATAGCCATACGCAAAATCAGAAGCCAGGAAAAAAAAGACTCTAAAAATAAATATTTGGAAATTTTCAATGAAGGAATTGAAAAAAATCAGATCAGAAAATTGCCTTATCCGGCTCTTTTTGCTATAGCTTTTGGGCCTCTGTTCACTGTGGCAAGAGACCATATCCTCGGGTTTATAACCCTTAATAACCAGATAATAGAAGAAATTATTGAAGCAAGCTGGAATGCGATTAACATATGAATATTAAAGTTAAAGTAGAGGTTTGTATGCGAAATTTGAGAAGAATCAGCCTGATCTTTGTAATCACAATTATTATTGGCAGCGTCTTTATCAGCGGATGTAGTAAGTCTCAGGCCCCTCCGCAGTCCGCACCTGAAGTTGGGGTAGTCACGATGAAATCTGAGCCTGTCATGATGACTACGGAACTGCCGGGGAGAACGAATCCTCAGCTTATCGCAGAAGTACGGCCGCAGGTAAACGGTATTATTAAAGAGCGGTTCTTTGTTGAGGGAAGTAATGTAAAAGCCGGACAGGTCCTATACAAAATTGATCCATCGCTATATCAGGCTACATATTTAGCAGCTCAGGCGGCTCTCGCAAAATCAAAGGCAAATCTTGTGACAACACAGCTGAAACAGCAGCGATACGCTGAATTGGTCAAGATAAACGCTGTCAGCAAGCAGGATTTTGACGACGCAACCGCAGCTCTTAAACTTGCTGAAGCAGACGTGGAATCATCACAAGCTGCCCTTGATACCGCAAAAATAAATCTCGGATATACAAACATAACCGCACCTATATCCGGTAGAATAGGTAAATCACTGGTTACAACCGGTGCTCTAGTAACAGCTTCCCAGGCAACACCGTTGGCTGTAATACAAAAAATGGATCCAATGTATGTTGATGTTGTTCAGCCCACTTCCGAATTGCTCCGGTTAAAGAATGAGATGGCGGCAGGCCAACTTCAGACCAGCCCTACCCAAGCTATGGTAAGGCTTATTCTGGAAGATGGCACACAATACCCAATTAAAGGCATTTTAAAATTTTCTGATGTAACAGTGGACCAAAGTACAAGTTCTGTTACTTTAAGAACAGTTTTCCCAAATCCGAATGGGGTTCTGCTGCCCGGAATGTATGTGCAGGCAGTTATTGAAGAGGGAATAAAGTCTAACGCGATTTTAGCCCCACAACAGGGAGTGACTATAGACCAGGCAGGCAACCCTACTGCCCTTGTAGTTGGTTCAGAGGAAAAGGTAGAATTACGGACCCTTAAACTTGGAAAAGCCATTGCCGATAAATGGATAGTTCTTGACGGTTTAAAACCTGGAGACCGCCTCATTGTGGAAGGGGTACAGAGAGCCCAACCAGGCTCTCCTGTTAAAGCCGTTCCAGCCGGCAGCGCGCCTGCTGGCCAGAAGCAGTAACTTCTTTTTACCAATCCTTGACGAATTGCATCAGTTTAGAAGGAGTTTCAGATTATGTCTCAATTTTTTATAAACAGGCCAATCTTCGCATGGGTTATCGCGATAATCATAATGCTGGCCGGCCTTCTTGCAATAAGAACGCTTCCGGTTGCCCAATATCCGGCAATAGCGCCACCTGAAATATCTATTACAGCTGTATATCCCGGTGCGTCCGCTCAGACCGTTCAGGATACAATTACCCAAGTTATTGAACAACAAATGAATGGCCTTGACCACCTTATTTATATGTCTTCCACCAGTGATTCAGCAGGATATGTAACCATCATACTGACTTTTCAAGCCGGAACAGACCCTAATATAGCTCAGGTACAGGTTCAAAATAAGTTACAGCTGGCAACACCGTTATTACCGCAAATTGTTCAGCAGCAGGGTATACAAGTCACAAAATCAACCAGAAACTTCCTCTTAATTATCGGTTTATATTCGGCAGACGGCAGCATGGACAGATATGGCCTTACAGATTATATGGTCGCCAACGTACAAGACCCTATAAGCCGTGTTGAAGGGGTAGGACAAGTTACAATATTCGGATCACAGTATGCAATGCGTATCTGGCTGGATCCTGCCCGTTTGAATGGCTTTAATCTCACTACAGATGATGTATCACAGGCAATTCAGGCTTATAATGTACAGGTTTCAACGGGGCAGCTAGGCGGTACCCCATTCATACATAATCAGCAGTTAAACGCTACAGTAACAAGCAAAACATTATTAAGGACCCCTGAACAATTTGAAGCAATCCCTCTTAAAACAAACAGTGACGGGTCAGTAGTATACCTGCGGGATGTGGGAAGAGCCGAGCTTGGAAGTGAAAACTATGATGTTACGTCAGAGTATAATGGATATCCGTCAGCAGGTATGGCTATACAACTGGGGACAGGCGCCAATGCTCTTCAAACAGCCTCATTGGTAAAAGCCAAAATGGTAGAACTCTCCAAATATTTTCCTCATGGAATGAAAGTAGTATATCCATACGACACAACACCATTTATAAAAATTTCAATTAAAGAAGTTGTTAAAACTCTTGTAATCGCGGTCTTTCTGGTAGTTTTGGTAATGTTCCTGTTTCTCCAGAACTTCCGGGCAACCCTCATACCAACTATTGATATCCCGGTAATTTTGCTGGGAACTTTTGCAGTACTAGCCGCTACCAGCTTCTCCATCAACACTCTTACCATGTTCGCCATGGTTGTAGCTATAGGGCTTTTGGTAGATGACACTATTGTTGTAGTTGAAAATGTTGAAAGGTTGATGTCTGAAGAGGGACTATCGCCTGTTGAAGCAACACGAAAATCCATGAAACAGATAACAGGCGCTCTTGTGGGTATCGCAATGGTACTTACGGCAGTTTTTGTACCAATGGCGTTTTTCGGCGGTTCTACAGGAGTCATATATCGGCAGTTCTCAATTACAATAGTCTCAGCGATGATACTTTCCTTAACAATCGTTTTGATCCTGACACCCGCCCTGTGCGCAACAATGCTGAAACCTGTTGAAAAAGGGCATACAGCAGGAGAACACGGCTGGTTCATAGGATTTTTTAAACTGTTCAACCGTTTCTATAATAAAGGGAGCCATAAATACCACATCGTAGTGGGAAAAATCCTTGGGGCAGGAAAATGGTACCTCATCGTATATGTAGTAGTATGTATAGCAGTTGGATATCTGTTTGTAAAACTCCCAACCGCCTATCTGCCTGATGAAGATCAGGGTATATTAATGAACCTTGTACAATTGCCAACGGGGGCCAACCGAGCAAGAACTGAAAAGGTACTTGATACTATCAGAAATTACTATTTAACTAAAGAGAAGAAGACTACAGCATCTGTTTTTACTGTAGCAGGATTCAGTTATGCAGGCCGCGGACAAAGTAACGGACTGGCTTTTGCGAAACTCAAAGATTGGGATCAACGCAGTTCTTCGGATTTAAAAGTACCAGCGATAGCTGCCAGGGCAACAGCGGCCTTTTCAAAAATACGGGATGCTATAGTATTTGTATTCCCTCCTCCTGCCGTTATTGAAATGGGTAATGCCAATGGTTTTGATTTCCAATTACAAGACATGGCCGGCCTTGGGCATGATAAACTTATGGCAGCCCGTAATCAACTGCTTGGCATGGCAGCGCAAAATCATGATGTAATGGCAGTCCGCCCTAACGGCCAGAACGACACCCCCCAATATAAATTGGATATTGATGATCAAAAAGTCGGCGCTCTTGGAATCCCCATGAATACAGTTACCGATACATTATGGACTGCATGGGGAAGTACGTATATTAATAACTTTGTAGACAAAGGCCGGACAAAAAGGGTGTTTGTGCAAGGGGATGCCCCTTTCAGAATGCTTCCGGATGACATAAACAGATGGTATGTCAGAAATCAAGCCGGTGAAATGGTTCCATTTTCAGCCTTTGCGACAGGTCATTGGAGATACGGTTCGCCGCGTCTTGAACGTTTCAATGGTCTGCCATCTATGGAAATCCTTGGGCAACCCGCCCCAGGAAAGAGTACAGGTCAAGCCATGAAAGCTATGGAAGACATGGCTTCAAAATTGCCGCCGGGTATAGGTTATTCATGGACAGGGCTCTCTTATCAGGAGAGACTGGCAGGGGCACAGGCGCCGTTTTTGTACGCAATATCTATTATAGTGGTATTTCTCTGCCTTGCAGCCTTGTATGAGAGCTGGGCAATACCATTTTCTGTAATGCTTGTACTTCCTCTCGGTATTATAGGTGCTTTGCTGGCAACCTTTACAAGAGGGTTGCCGAATGGCGTCTACTTTCAGGTAGGGCTTCTGACTGTAATGGGGCTTTCAGCCAAGAATGCGATTTTGATTGTAGAATTTGCAAAAGAACAGATGGAACATGGAGTGCCCCTTATAGAAGCAACACTTGAAGCGTCACGGCTTCGTTTAAGACCAATTATAATGACCTCTATGGCATTTATTCTGGGAACTTTACCACTTGCCATAAGCCGCGGTGCAGGATCAGGAGCTCAAAATGCCATAGGTACCGCCGTTATCGGAGGTATGGTTACAGCAACTTTTCTGGCGATATTTTATATTCCTCTGTTCTTCGTAGTAGTCAGACGGATATTCCCAGAAAAGAAAAAGAATGAGCCGGAACAGAAGGGTGAGCTGGAACAAAAATAAGATACGGTTTTTCAGGAGGAATCAATAAATGATTCGTACTGTTATAGCAGTAATTATACTTTTAATATCAGTGACGGCATGTACCATGATGCCGAAATATCAACAGCCCGGATCACCGGTGCCGAAGGATTGGCCGACCGGAGCATCTTATAAAGAGTCGGCTGCTTCAGACAAAACTGCCGCAGATATCCCTTGGCAGGAATTTTTTACTGATCCTGTCCTTCAGAAACTTATTGGAGATGCCATCGCAAATAACAGGGATATGCGGGTAGCAGTCTTAAATATTGAACGTTCCGCTGCCTTATACCAGATACAGAGAGCTCCTCTTTTTCCCGAAATTGACGGCACCGCAAACGCTAACTTTCAAAGAGTCCCTACAGCATTCTCTACAACCGGAACAGTTCAGGAAGTACATCAATACTCTGTCGGCCTTGGTTTGGCAGCTTATGAGCTGGACTTGTTCGGAAGAGTCCGCAGCCTTAAAGCCCAGGCGCTATACCAATATCTCGCCACCGAGCAGGCAAGACGAGCTGTACAAATTACTATCGTATCACAGGTTGCAATTGCGTATCTGAATCTTCTTGCAGACAAAGAGCACCTTCAGCTTGCGAAAGATACATTTACAAATCAAGAAGCATATTACAAGATGATCGAAAACCGTTTTAAGGTAGGGATAAATTCGGCTTTGGATCTTAACCAGGCAAGAACAAGCGTAGAAGCGGCTCGCAGTGATATAGCCAGTTTTACAACGCTCGTGGCCCAGGATGAGAACTTTCTCAGCTTGCTGGTAGGCAAGCCTATAGATACAAGCTCCTTTCCTCCGAACATCTCCGGCAATATAATTTCCTTAAAGGATATCGCGCCGGGGACATCATCAGATGTTCTTTTAAATCGTCCGGATATACTTCAGGCGGAAGACCAGCTTAAAGGAGCCAATGCTAACATCGGCGCGGCCAGAGCAGCCTTTTTCCCCCGTATAACTCTGGTATCTTCTGTAGGATTTGGGGCGGCAGACATTGCAAAGCTGTTCGAACCCGGTTCGTTTGCATGGAATATATCACCTAATATAACAATTCCTATATTTGACGCGGGAGTAAACAAAGCAAATCTGGCGGTTGCGAATGTTGACCGCAATATCTATATTGCCCAGTACGAAAAGGCCATTCAAACAGCCTTTAGAGAAGTCGCAGATGCCCTTGCCCAAAGAGGAACCATTGATGAGCAGATGGCTGCACAGCAGGCTTTTACTGATGCCACAAGAGAAAGTTACAAACTGTCTAAAGCCCGTTTTGACCAGGGGATAGACAGCTTTTTGAATGTCCTGGACTCTCAGCGCTCAATGTACAGCGCAGAGCAAAACCTTATTACCACTAAACTTACTCAGCTTGCGAATTTGGTAACATTGTATAAAGTCCTTGGTGGCGGCGAAAAGTAACTTTACAGCTTCGATTAAAGACCGGATGCTACGCTGTTGTTGCTTCCATTGTATCTTGTTCATGTAGGGGCCGTTGGTAAACGGCCACATAATAATGATTGCCTACACAGGAAGCCTTGCAGATGAACCAAAATCCTGTGTCATTATGTCGGGGCAACCGTCTCCGGTCGCCCGCGTTTTTATTGCCTAATTCTCTTACTGCTCATACAATTAGGCAAGAACATCTTAACACTTGCCTCTATAGTGTAATTTATGTCAGCTCAGATAATATCTGAGCTTATAAATTATCATTGTCATATATTACGACAATATTCATATTGCCTAATCCTCCGATAAACCGTAGGATTAGGCAATTTTTTCGCCTGTAGGCAGTCAACCTGAACAACAATCATTCTATCTTATCAGTAACATGAATTCTGTTAACAATACTCTTTGAATTAAAAATCAATACAACTCCTATAAAAACATATAGCAGGCAAGTCAATAGTAACGAAACAAAGTCAATTTCCTTAGGATCATAAATAATATCAAAGAGCTTGATATTATAATTGTTGAAAGCCCATAATTTAGACAAAATTTTTGCTATATACGGGATAGCGAACAAAATAGAGCAAAAACCTAAAATTTTGATTGCAACGTTTATCAAATCTTCAACTTTTATATTATCAAAGTTTAGATAATCATTATCCGGGGCAATAATATTACTGATTTTATTAGATTTAATAATTACTACTCCTGCAACAACTAAAGTGATCAGTGGGTTTAATAGAACCGCCAATACTATAATCGTATAAGAATTAGATGGAACTAAAGGAGCAAGCTGTTGGGACAGATCAGTTGCCATAATCTGACTCATATTAATTAACAGCATTCTAATAGCGCTTAAAAGATAAATGAATCCTATAATCTTAAGGCAAATACTGACCAAAGATTGAATTCTCATATTCGCTCCTTAAAAAACAATTTTTCAACTTTCTAAAAGTAGTCTATCAACCTCTGAACTGCAATTGATAGAGCTTATAGTAAAGCCCCTGTTTATTACCCATAAGCTCATCATGATTCCCCTCTTCAACTTTTTCCCCGCGATGCATTACGACTATCTTATCCGCATCCCGTATAGTTGAAAGCCTGTGTGCTACAACAAGAGTCGTCCTCCCTTTCATCAGCCCTTTAAGCCCGCTCTGGATAAGCCGTTCACTGGCAGTATCAATGCTGGCTGTGGCTTCGTCAAGTACAAGGATCTCAGGATCGAAAGCTACAGCTCTGGCAAAGGAGATAAGTTGTCTCTCTCCTGCTGAAAAGTTATTCCCACGCTCCCTTACCTCTTCCATATACCCTTTATCCAGCTTTTGAATAAACCTGTCCGCACCTACAACCTCTGCCGCACGTTTCACCCTTGGTCGCAAACTCTCATCCCAAAAGCAAATATTATCCTCAACAGTTCCTGTAAACAGGTACGGATCCTGAAGGACTACCCCTATCCGCTGCCTCAGGTGTTTCAAAGGAAACTCCTTTATATCTTCTCCGTCAAGGTATATAGCTCCTCTGTTAATATCGTAAAGCCTTGAGAGAAGCCGAGTTACCGTTGTTTTGCCACTCCCAGTTTCTCCCACCAAAGCGACTGTCTCACCTCTTTTTATTTTAAGTGAAAAATTTTTCAGAACGTAAGCTTCATCTTTGTAAGCAAACCAGATATCTTTAAAATATATAAAATCTGATCGGTCATTATCATACTCTGGCTGTTTTACTACGTTTGCCTGATTCTCTTCCATAATCTCGTTGCAGTCCAGAAGATTAAATATGCGCTCCAAAGCAGCCATTGCGCCTTGCATTACGGAATACTTGGCGGAGAGGTCCCGTATCGGGGAGAAGAATTTTTCTATATACTGGATAAAAGCGACCAAAGCGCCGAATGTAAGAGTTCCCCTTATTATTTCACCGCCGCCATACCATATAAGAAGGCCAACAGCTATCGAAGAAAGCACCTCCACACCTGCATAAAGGGTAGCGTCCCAAGTTATTACAGGGAGATTGGCGTCTCTGTAAGCCATATTTAACCGTCTGAACTCTTCCTGCTCAAGTTTCTGGCGGTTAAAGAGCTGTATAACTCCCATTCCGGATATACTTTCCCCCAGAAAAGAATTGACATTGGATAACCTCGCCCGTACCTGCCGAAAAGCCGTGCGCATAAGCTTACGGAAAGTAAAAGCAAACCATACAAGTATCGGTAAAACAGTAAAGGTAACAAGTGAGAGTTTAAGGTTCATCCATAACATCACCCCTATAATCCCGGCCAGAAGGAGTATATCGCCAACCACGGTTATAATGCCGGCAGCAAACATCTCGCCAAGAACTTCTATATCGTTGGTAAGGCGGGTTACAAGGCTTCCTGTTGAAGTTTTATCGAAAAAGGAAGAAGAGAGACGTTGTACGTGAGAGAATAACTCCAGCCTTATGTCCTGCATTATACGCTGGCCTATGTATTGTAAAAACCAGACCTGAAAAAATGAAAGAAGGGAATCAGCAACTATAAGTAATAGAAATAGTATCGCAATATAGAAAAGACCGGACACATCACCTTTCACGATATGATTATCTATAGCAAGCTTTATCAGCCAAGGTTGCGCAAGCTTTGTTATTGTTGAAAGGGGGAGAATAAAAAGTACAGCTATGACCATACGTAAATATGGGCGCAAATAGCCCATAAACCGCTTTAACAGCCTATGGTCATAAGCTTTTCCCACTATTTCGTCTTCGTACAGCCCGTAATGCATTTAGTACCTTTCTATTTCCTGTCTTATCTGTTCTTCCCGCCATATCCCGCTGTAAGCTCCACCAAGCTCCAATAGCTCTCTATGGTTTCCCTGTTCAATGATTCTGCCGTTTTCCAGATATACGATGTTATCGCAGTTACGTATTACAGAAAGCCTGTGAGAAACTATAATTACTGTTTTTTTACCGTAATATTCTTTTATTGAGGCAAGTATTTCCTCTTCTGTTTTTGCGTCAACGGCTGATAACGGGTCGTCCAGTATAAAAACAGGAGAATCTTTCAGGAAGAGCCTCGCAATAGCAACCCGCTGCTT
>WQYY01000056.1 GCA_009780995.1 Desulfuromonadales bacterium | reverse complement strand
GAGTTAAAACCAAAATCCTGTGTCATTATGTCTTTGCCAGAAGCATACGCGACGAAGCAAATCAAAGGTTCTGTAGGGGCGAACTGTGTTCGCCCGTTGTAGGGGCGGCCATTGGCCGTCCGGGTTTTCGGGGCGCCCAGTGTGCGCCCCATACGTGGAGCGCCTTGCCTATGAGCTAAAATCCTGCGCCATTAGGTAAAATGGTTTATTGCCTAATCTTCTTTATTTTATACGATTAGGCAATTATATTTTTATGCTATTATTTCTGTCAGCTCAGGAAATATCTGAGTTAATAGATGATTTTGTATTTTACGTTTATTGCCTAATTATCTTTCTTAAATACAATAGAAGAGGATTATAATATGCTGCACTCTGCAATAACCTGGCTCCTCGTCACCCTCGAAGCCATGGGCTATCCGGGAATTTTTATTTTAATGGCAATGGAAAGCTCTATAATACCTATACCCAGCGAACTTGTGATCCCTCCGGCAGGCTATCTTGCAAGTCAAGGGAGCATGAACATATGGCTTGTAATTATTGTAGGAACTTTCGGTTGTCTTATCGGTGCTTATGTAAACTACTTTGTATCACTTAAACTAGGCCGCCCTTTAGTAATTAAGTATGGAAAATATGTTTTCATAAGTGAAGAAAAGTTTGCACGAATAGAAAAATTCTTCCTGCAACATGGCGAAATATCCACATTTATCGCACGGCTTCTGCCGGTAGTAAGGCATCTCATCTCAATCCCTGCAGGGCTTGCGAAGATGAATCTTCTACGCTTCACGATTTATACCATTTTAGGCGCGGGTATTTGGTGCAGCATACTTGCATGGATCGGATATTTCATTGGAGAAAATCAGGATCTTATAATAAAGTATTCACATCAGGCACTGATTGGAGTCGTAATATTCAGCATAGTCTTAGTAACAATATATGTATGGTGGCATAATCGTAAAAGAAATAGGCCGCATTGACTTGATAAAGATAAACTATGTTATAAACTTCCTTGACTACCAAATATACAGATGCAATAATTTAATTCAGACAAATCAGAACTTATAATGAAATAAAATAATAAAGGAGAAACTTATGAAAACAAAAAATAAAATAGTACTATTACTCATAGCAATAGTATTATCAGTTGCAACAATGCTTAGCGGATGTGCAACAACCGTAGTGCAACAAGGTGAAAAAACTACTGACACAATGCAGGCACTTGAAAATGAAGGGAGACAGTTTCTAGCCCAAATAGATAAAACAAACGCTTCTCTGCAAGCTGTTATTGATCCAAATCCGGGAGATATAAAAACAGCAACGCAAGCATATATAGATAATGTAAACAGTATCCAGGGAATGGCAGAGAAATTAGGTAAACGTGCTGACAGCCTGAAAGCAAACAAAGAAGCATACTTTGCAGAGTGGGAACAGACAAACAAAACATATACCAATTCCCAAATCCGCCAGTTAAGTACTGAACAGAAACAAGAAATCCATTCTCGTTTTAACGAAATCACAGATGCAAGTGTTGGCCTCAGAGACGCAACTAATGCCTACCTAAGCAATCTCCAAGACATAAAAACATATCTACAAACAGTCCCGGCTACACAAGGGATAGCAACAATTTCAGACCATGCACAAAAAACCATTCAACAGGGAAATACTCTTAAAGAATCATTTACACCGGTTCTCAATCTGATTGCAGAAGTAAGGGGCGAAATATCAACCACTCCTCAACAGTAAAGCAATTTGAAAATAACAGAAGTAAAAGAGGGGGAACTTTGTTCCCTCTCTTTTTATTCAGGACTCATAGATTTTAATCTGTTCACACGCTGAACAACCGGTGGGTGAGAGTAATAAAACTTAGCGTAAAACGGGTGCGGGTGGAGATTTGAAAGGTTCTCAGATGAAAGTTTAATAAGAGCGGATGCAAGGCTGTCAGGAGAGCCTACAATGTCAACCGCAAATTGGTCTGCCTCTTTTTCATCCCTCCGGGATAACCAGGCAGAAAGAGGAGTTATAGGAAACATTACAAGAGATGCAACAAAACCTATTATAAGTAACCTCGCGGGAAAAGATGCCGTAACCATACCTAATAAAGCAGGGAGCCCATTCCATTGGACCGCTTGAAAAACGATCCATGCCCCAAGAAACATAAAAATCTCAACCATGATAATTCTTTTGAGAATATGCTTTTTCTTCCAATGCCCTATCTCATGGGCCAAAACAGCGACAATTTCTTCATGCGTCATCTGTTTTATAAGAGTGTCATATAAAACAATCCGCTTAACCTTACCTATACCTGTAAAATAGGCATTGGAATGTTTGCTTCTTTTTGAAGCGTCCATCTGGACTACTTTACCTAATTTCAAACCTGCTTTTTCCATCATTGCCCTTATCTTATCACTAAGCCCTTCTTCAGTTACAGGTTCAAATTTATTAAAAAGCGGTTCAATAATATATGGCGATATAAACATCATAAACAGGCCGAACAGCGCCATAAAAGCCCAAACAAGAACCCACCATTTTGACGGGCTCCATGTAATAAGCCAGAAAACAACCGATATTATAAGTCCAAGAAGTATGTAATTGATTACTTGAGATTTCAAAAAATCAACAACCCATAAACGAAAGGTCATTGTATTAAACCCATACTTTGCTTCTACTACAAAAGTGCTGTAAAGAGAGAAGGGAAGTTCCAGCAGCGTTTGAACCATAACAATAATAATAAAAAACAGGATCCCACTGATAATAAATGAATTTGTTAAACCGGCTATAAACCTGTCATACAGAGGAAATAATCCGGTAAAAAGAAATATGATTGTAAGAAAATTATCAAAAAGAGAGCTGTAAAGGGAGACTCTGCTGCTTTCAAAAGTATATGCGGAAGTTTTTTCCAGAATTTCAGGATTCAAGGCATCTTCAAAACCTACTGGGACAACTGAACCATACTTTTTAAGCCAGGCAAGGTTTATATAACGTAACCAATATGTAAATGCCGTTATTAAAACAAAAATCGTAAGTAATATGTAGGGGGCCATTATTTAATTATTCTCCGAAAATTTAAGATTTACTGCCACGTAGAACCACGCCCGGATTTGCGGCAGATTTGACCTGTCCGATTTAGCAAAACCGCAGGCATATAGAATATGTCAGTGATTTTGCCATTGAGGACGGGGCAAATATGTTGTGAAGACGGGTGTGGTCCTATTTTACACTATTCACGTAATACGCAAAGTACTTGCAATTACTCTCCACTTCTTTAAAGAATTCCGTACTTTTATAATTCATAAGCAGTGCAAAATTTTTACGACCTGAAATTAAAGTATAATCAGACTGCGGATAGATATAATCACTGTTATGGATACCATTATCCATATAAAACTCAGCCTGCTCTATCTTTGAAAGAGCAAATATGATCCTGGCTTTCAGCTCGTCATCCTTAGCAAGAGTATATGCCCTGTTGAAATAATCTGTCGCTATATCAAAATCGCTTTCAAATTCATTACTAAAGTATTTAAAAGAAAGATACTTCTTAAACTGAATCTGAAGGCTCGCATTCTCAGGGTAAAAATCCCCTTTGCTTCTGTAGTATCCATATGGTGAAATATTGTAATAAAAATTCCCTATAAGGTAATTTGCCTTAGCAGCGCCGCTTGAATCGCTATTTGCGATCTTATCCAAAGCTGCAAGGGCCTTTGCTACATCTAAAGCATTCATACTGTCTTTAATTTCAGGAAAAACTTCCAGATAATCATAGCCCATGACATCAGCTTCGTTGCATTGAACACACTCTACTTTATTATATCCAAACACAAGACCGGGAAGCGTAGGATTGAAAAACGCCAAAGCAGCGGGTTTTACTTGCGTAAGCTCCTTTATAGCTGAGTCAAAATCACCCTCCGAAAGGAAGACCAGCCCTCTTAGCTGATGAAAATAGCTTGTAAAATCAAAATCCTTATACTGGATATATTTTTGCTTTTCTTCTGAAAAGTAATATGGCCTCAGTCTTTCATATAAATATGTTTCAAAGCTGCTTTTATTCTTCTTCTTACACAAACTTTCCACAGCGTTAATCAGCCTTATATCATATACACCTTCCAGTTTATCAACACTGTTATGCAGGGCAAATGATTTAGCATAATCCCTCTGCAACATGTACCTGTTGGCCAGTACATCCATGACAAACTGGGAGGTACCGCTAGCACAATCGGAATCATTAGAATTAACAGCGCTATTTCTAAATATAGGCTCATACTTCCTAAAGAAACGCTCTTCAAAAGCCGGCGTGATTTTATCCTGCTTAGTAAGCTCCACAAGCATCTGTAGTTTAAGCTTCTGCTCTTTATAAAGCCTGTCTGTTTCTTTAATACGGCTGATATACTTATTAGCCATATTAAAATCATTCCCTATAAAACCGAGATACCCAAGAGTATAGTTCCAGAAATTCTTATCTTTTACCTTTGGATTATTTACCTGAGCCAGAGATAATTTCTTTATATCATTGTAAAATTTAATATCCTTACTATTAACAGAAAACGGAATCCTCTTCCCGTGAAAATCCCCGCTATAGGGGGAACCATAGTCATAACCTGGACCTGTATAAGGGTAAATATAGTTAATCGGCAGGAATTTTCTGGAAAGCTGATCCATGGCCCTTGCCATAAGAACTTTTATCTGAACGGCGTCAGGAGATCTTTTAGCTATCTTTTCTGCTGAAGGAAGTGGATTATTAAAATCCTGGTAGCCAAGAAGAAATTGTATATCGTTTTTTTCTTTATCAGTTTTTGCCTTTTTCAGTAAATCCTCAAGTTTTATATCTCCGGTAGTAAAAGTTATAGAAGTGTATGCATTAGCTTTTAAATCTTTAGTATTCATAAAAACCTGCATAAAATCCCGCATAGCGTCCGTCAGCCCTCCCAAACCGCGTTCAGCGCCAGCTTTCTGATTTAATGCATAGTAATAAACAATATTTTTAAACCCAAGACTTGCGACATACTTATCAAAATTATCTATAGCATCACTATACTCCCTAAGATAGTGCGCCCATCTTACAAGCTGGTATCCATAGCGAATTTTCAGCCACTTATCCTTCTCCGCGTACCAGCTTTTTCTAAGTATCTCCGTATTTTTTGGAACATCAATCTCAGAAACAGATTTTGCCCCGTCATTCCATTGGCCCGTATCTTCAGTAACCGTATCTACAACTATAGACATATATGGTTCCAGATGCTTTGCCAGAACCAAGTATTTAAGAGCCTGCCTATGCTTATTTACAAAAGATTGATCAATAAAACCAAGCTTTGGATCATCAGATTTTTTACCTTTAAGTATATTTTTTATTTCCTGACCATCAGACTTATTAACAAGATACTCCGCGTCACTATAAGAAATATGAAGATGCTGTGCCCAATCTTCTATATTCTGGTTTTTTACAGGAATCTTGTTGTCAGCCTGATAAAAAGCGTTGTTTTCTGTATAGAGAAAAGGAAAGTATTCAGGGGTTTCAACTATCTCCTGAGCGAAAAGAGCGTAATAATAGCATGTCTCATCTTCATCACCCCCTGCACAAGCCATAACCTGCGAACTGAATATAAGCAAAAACAGAAACATAAAGCTTAGAATTTTGTACGTCATAACCTGCCAACCTCTGCAATATATTATCTTAAATCTTCTATCCTAAACCGTTTCAAAAACTGTTCATCAAGATGAAAATAGACTATATCATAATCGGCCTTAATCTTTTTATCCAGGAACATCCTTGCATCATGAAGTAAATTCGAAGATATGAACTCAATCTTTACACTGAAATCCCTGTTTATATATAATCCCTTAAAGAAAAAATCGTCTTTTGCCCTGTACAAATTAGTCCCGATTTTCTCAAACCTTTCGCTGTCCATCATATCTTCTGTAACGCCATTAATCAGCTTCATCCTGCCGAGATGGTTCGTAACAATACCCCATGAAAATATGGGGAGAGCAATATCGAAAGCTAAAGGATAGCTGTTAACGCTCCGGAGATAACTCTTTAGTGTCGGAATATCCAGTATAGAGTTCCTCTCCATCCCTTCAAGAGGTGAAGAGGTAGCATAACACATAAGATACCCTTTGCTTACCGGCGGAATACCCGTAGAACTGCTGAACTTAATCTGATGGAGCCGGATAGTGCAGCTAATCTGCTTCCCGGAGCATGCCCCAAGCTCTTTAAGGAACATAAAATATTGGCTTTTTGTCGATACTGTCCAGTCACAATCAATCTGGATTTCATTTCCCCCTTTTATATTATTTGCCATAAGGGTTGAGTTTATAAGGTAATTTACGTTGCCAACAAGACGCTTGATATCGGCCTGAGACAATCCAACAAACGTTCTGTTTGTGATAAATACAACAGGAATATAATCTGCATGCAGCACTTCCGGATTGAAATTGCGCAACTCAGCCATAGGCTGAGGTTCACCACTGTCGCTTTTGTCAACGTCAAACAGACGAAGATACATTTTTCGGGATTCGAGCTTTTGAAAATACTCTTTTTCAACTGCACCTACGCTGCCAATATGTCTCCAGTAGTAAAAATTGACCGCATGATGTCTGGAGTCATTACAGGCAGAAAGAGAACAGAATAAAACGCATATCACAAAAAACTTAATAAATAATGTGTACTTCATAAAGCCCACCCATGCAGCCATTTAAAATAACAATATTATCAAATTAAAAACAGACCCTATTTTATATAAATTGAAAAATAAGATAAAATATTACAAACTGTTGAAACTATTGCAATGTGAAATTTCTCTCGTTTAATATATGCTATATTTTCGAGTCAATAATAAGGGGGGCAATATGAAAATCGAGCAGTACAAAATAGTAGAAAGCCACGATTCTTACACTCTGGAAAACAAAGTAAATGAATTATTAACTGAAGGGTGGCAACCTTACAGAGGGCTGCGAGTTGCTATACCCGTTGAAGATGGTCAACTTGAAGCGAGATATACCCAGATAATGGTAAAATATAAAGACTAGGAATATAGAAAAAGGCTTTACAGAAATTACCCGTAAAGCCTTTAATTGCTTGGTACCAGAGGTCGGGATCGAACCGACACGGGGTCGCCCCCGCTGGATTTTGAATCCAGTGCGTCTACCAATTTCACCACTCTGGCGAATGTTTTGGGATTATATCCAAAGCTATAAATCGCGTCAAGAATGAAAAAGAATTGACACATAAAAAGTGGTTTGTTATAAGTTAAAGCTCTTTGGGGCTGTAGCTCAATTGGGAGAGCGCTTGAATGGCATTCAAGAGGTCGTCAGTTCGATCCTGATCAGCTCCACCAGCAAAATCAACGACTTAAACAGCTTGTTTAAGTCGTTTTTTATTATAATTTTATCCACATTTACCCACATCTTACTCAACAGACTTTACGTTACTATATTTAAAAGGCATTTGTCATGAAGATTATTAAAGCGAACGTTGAAGACTTACCAAAAATTCTTGATTTACAATATCTTGCTTTCGAAAGTGAGGCAATATTGCTTAATGATTATAATATACAGCCGTTAAAGCAAACTTTAGATGAAGTAAAAGAAGAGTTTAACAGTGGAATTATTCTAAAAGCTATTGATGAAAATAATAATATAATAGGATCTATTCGCAGCTCTTTAAAAAATAAGACCTTATTTGTTGCCAAATTGATAGTTCACCCCAAATACCAGAATAAAGGAATCGGAAGAGCGCTTTTATACGAAATTGAAAAGTATTCAGATTTTGAAAGGGCTGAACTGTATACAAGCAGTAAAAGTGCAAAGAATTTAAATTTGTACGAACAGGTCGGGTATCGTAAGTTTAAGGAAGAAGGTACAGCAGGAGATTATAAATTCGTCTATATGGAGAAGATATGACCTCGACTTTTGGTTTAACAACTCCAGTGTGAAAGGTAAAAAATGAAGTATGAAATTAAACTCCACTCTCCACACTTCAAACTCCACACTATTTTAGGCAGTATATGACCAAAAGCCGAAGTCAGCTCAAAAAATATTGCCCCATACCGTATGTAGCTCCTTTACCCATATGAAGCAACTCCCCCAGCTTTATAAACGGCATAAAATCCGTTAAATCCCCTTCAAATCTCATCTTACCTGTTAGCCCCTGAAACGAGCCTCCAAAATTCTCCCATAACAGGTCTGATTCTATGAGCTCTATGTCCTGACTCTGCTTTACCAACCATTTAAAATCTTCATCCATTTCTTTAGAATAATAAAAAGCAAGAGATGAAATCCTTCGAAATAACCCACCCATGAGGATATTGAACGGAACGCCTTTTTGAAGCGCTCTCCCGTTATGCAGAATCCTTACCGGAGTGATGAAATTGAAGCTGATGTCTCTGGTAATTTTAAATGCGTCCTTTATATCTTCAGCAGATATTAGAGAGAGCAGGGATAAATCAATAAACCCATCCGATTTGAACAATAACTTACGGTCTCCCATACCGCTTTTAGACTCTATTGATACAAGCTCAAATCCTGAAAGACCTCTCCTACTCCCATCAAAGAGTCTTTGGAGAGCCGCGATATAAGTTGTAAGATCATTCATTGCCGTTCCTACTAGAACAAGCCCAAGTTCTATTTCCGGGGGATTTGGCTTATCCAGAACAGGAATATCGAAGACAAAAGGAAGAGGCGGTTTCTGATAACGACGAACCGCCTCTCTGTTACTGCTCAATAACTGTCCAAAACTCTTTTTACACAGGCAATTATCACCATTCAGGCAATGCCCGTTATCGTCAATACACCCTATTGCTTCCTGAAAAGCTAATTTAAAATTCTCCCTGATAGGCTTAAATAACTGAAAAGGGAGAGATATGCCTTTCTTTCTGACAGTTATTGCCAGATTTACAACTATAAAATCCACTGCTTTCCAGCCTATTTTTTAAAGTCAGAAAAGCGTGAAATTACGTAATCCCGATTTTTCGCCTCTTGCACGTGACATTCAAAGCAGTTTTTAACTACATCTAGTCTGCTTAAACTTCCGTCGGGAGTAAAGCCGGCAAATAGCCATCCTCCGGTGTTTCTTTGGCTCTTATCCCTTTTCATAAGGACAATCATATTCTTTTTACCCTTTATTTGCCTACCACCTTCGTTCTTAATATTGAAATACTCTATTACGAAGGTACTCCCTTCGGGATACCCTGTACCACGCTTGTATGCAGGCATAGCTTTCTTATCCACATAGATATAATGTATACCATAAAACAGTGAGCTTTTATCCGTTTCTATCTTCTCACTGCTACGTTCCCACTTTTCATAACCTTTTGGTAATGTAGCTTTTGTACCGGCGGCAAAAGCTGTTGTTGAAAGTAATAAACAGGTAATAACTAACGCAACTATTTTTCTCATAAAACAATGCTCCTTAAATTTAATCTCTCTTTACAAATATCTCTTTTGCCATTGCCGTATCAACGGCAAATTCAGAATACCCTACCCTAAAAATATAGGACGGGAAACTCTGCAACAATTCAATCTTATTGCCTGGTAAAACCCCTATTGCCATAAGCTTCTGCATTTTCTTACTGTCTTCGGTAAGGACGTAAGCTATCTCACCTTTATCTCCTGATTTCAATTCAGTAAGGGCTACGACACCTATATCTCCGCTCTGTCTCGCTTTTTCACAGCACTCGCCAGGAGGTATCGGCTTGCCATGAGGACATGTAGTGGGATGATTCAGCATTGTACATAGTTTCGCATCTACCTCTTTGTCCAGCATATGTTCAAACTGGCAGGCTTTCTCTTCAGCTTCGTCACCTTTTATATAAAGAATATCCATCATAAGCCGCTCAGCCAGGCGGTGCCGTCGGATAGTCTTTCTCCCTTCTTCCCTACCTTCAGGCCGAAAGCAAACCATACCGTCCTTTATTTCAACTAAAGCGTGGCTGGTCAGTTCATTTATCGAATCCTGGTCTCCATATGGAAGTAAAGACTCCATTTCAACAGATGTCCGGCCATCTTCCTCAATATCAACCCACATTTTTTCAAGTATCTCTTCCGCTTTTTCACTAAGTCTCATCTTTATCCTTCTTTCTGACGCTTTTTATTTTTCTTATCAGCGCCGGCTCCTCCGGATTTTTATAGTTACATCTGGGACAGTGAACAGCTTTGCAGCCTCCAAAACAGTTGCCGCATCCTCTTTTACCTTCACTTACATCAAAACTGTATCCACAAAAAGAACAAATCATTTTTATATCCTAAAATTAACATGTTGTGGCCTAAATAGCTAATCTTTTACTACTGGACATTTCCCTCTGTGGAGGGGTGCCCGAAGGGCGGGGTGGTTGCGCCCGATCATCTGGCGCACAATGTGCGCCATTACATTCTACGCCTCACAAGCCGCTCTTCATGGGCCTTGCATACGGCACGAAATCTTGAATCATTAGGTAAAATGGTTTATTGTCTCATTATATTTATTAATATAATTAGGCAATAATTTTTTATATTATTATCCCTATTAGCTGAGGTAATACCTGAGCTGATAGATAATACTATGTATACCTGTTTTTTAAAAAATCATACAATTAGGCAATTTTTGAAAGCATACTGGCTTCAAATTTTTAGTTATATACAAATCAGCTAAAGAGCAGGGCATGTGACGTAGCAACGCTACGTCACATGCCCTGGGACAAAGGCAACACCGTAGATAACCAAAAGCCGAAGTCATAGCAAGTTAGTCGCTATCAAAAGCCTATTCAAAAGCCACCCGGAGCTAAACGCGACTACACTTACAAAAAGCCCTATAGAAATTGAAACTTTCCATCCTCTCTCTTTTTTCATAACCATAAACTGGGCTATACATGGTATAAATAGGGTTAATGTAACAGCAGCCACAGTTAATTGCCTGGGATCAAGAATTCCTTTTCTCTGAAGGTCAAACAATCCTGCTGCTCCGTAATCCCGCCTGAAAAATCCGAAAATAAAAGCAACCGTCACATCTTTTGGAAGCCCAAGCGCAGCCATAACAGGAGTAAAAGCTGTTACAACTCTATCAAAAAAGTTAGTTATCTTACCAAGCCACAAAAGTACGGAAACCAGCAGAAAAAGAGGGAGTATCTCCAAAAAGTACCACTGCATTCTCGTATAGGTTTTTGTTATAACGTTTGAGAGCTGCGGCAATCTCATAGGTGGCAGCTCCATATAGAACATCGGAGTTTCTCCTGGCATGAGCTTTGACGAGAGAACGCCAACCAAAAGAAATATAAGCAAAAGGGTCAGACTCCATATCAAAAGAGCTCCGCCGCTTTTGGAAAGTAGCGCGAGTATCACCCCAAGTTGCGCAGAACACGGTATGGAAAGGGCAAGAAGCAAAGTTGCTATTATCCGCTCCCTTTTTGTTTCAAGAGTTCTTGTAACCATTGTCGCCATTGTATCGCATCCGAAACCAAGTACCATGGGAATAACAGCACGGCCGGTAAGCCCTATTCTCTTAAAGATACGGTCTACAAGAAGGGCAAGGCGGGGGAAATACCCACTATCCTCCAGTATTGAAAAAAATAGGAAAAAAGTCGCGACAATAGGAAGGATAATTCCTACCGCATACCTTAGCCCCAGAGTAACTAAACCGTACTCCCCTACAAAAAGCTCTCTGATGACCTGCCACGGAATAACAGCTTCCGCTAATTTCACAGAATAAGGGTTAATAAACCCTTCAAAAAATTTCCTTTCTGTAAGATCAACAAGAGTACCGGCACCGAATTTCGCAACAAACAGATAAAGGCCGAAATAAAGCACTATCAACAGAAGAGGAACCCCTGTTAGTGGCCGGACCGCAAGCCTTGAAATCCTTTCGCTTAAAGTAATTTCCCGCTTGTCAGGGAGCTCAATGACTCCCTCAAGAACCTTGCCGACAATTCTCTTACGCTCCATAGAGAGATCCATATTAAAAGACTCCCGCCTTTTAAAGCGTATCTCCTTTACCAGATTTATGACCTCCTCAGACCGCTCCTTCTCATGTTTCCTGACTATTTCCGCTATCTCCTCGTCGCCCTGTAAAAGGAGCAGAATTACTGCCTTAGCTGAAATATTATAGTCACCTGACAGTAGCGCAGAAATTCTCCCGATATCAGCCTCCAGCCCGGAATCATACATAAACTCTGCAATCCCGCTCCTGGCCTTATAATTAACTATGACATCTCTGATCTCGGCCAAACCGCGCTTCTTAGCTGTGGCAGCTCCGAT
>WQYY01000055.1 GCA_009780995.1 Desulfuromonadales bacterium | reverse complement strand
TTTGTAGCCGTTATTTGCTGTCTATCCTGCGTGAAAAATTGAACTGTCAGCGCACAATAAGGTATATTGCCAATATAGAACACACCGAACTGCCGCAACGAAACTAATTTCCCCACGACCAGTACGTCATTACTCTTAGCCATAAACCAACTGACTATGGAGCCGACAGTGATTACGACCGCAAATATCCCCATTAAAAGGCCTGACAGCCATGGTAGCTGTATAATTGGTTGGATAATTAACAATACAATCAGTGGAATATACAGAATAAGACAAGTACTATGTATTTTTTCCCATATCTTTTGCATGACTGTTGTACTCATATCGCTATCCTTCATAAATCGCCTAATTCTCTTTGATTTATACTATTAGGCAATAGCTTTTTAATTAGTTTTTATATGTTGCTATTTCTATGAGTCCAGGTTATACCTAAGCTTATAGATAATACATATTATATATTACAGTATTAAATATATTGCCTAATCTGATGATATGCTATACGATTAGGCAATATAATATGTTATATTTGCGAGGAGTGGAACAACGAAGCAACCCAGAGGTGCTAAAAAAATCTTTTCTTGATTGCTTCACTACGCTCGCAAAGATGTGGAAACGAAGAGTAGCAGGATATTTTTTAATGAGAGGTAGGCTTTAATTTTTGTTTAATTTACATTAAAATTAAATTTTATGCAATATAACTAATTGTAATACGATACATGATTTACTAAATTTGGACAGATGGTTTAGTGCTGTAAGGTGGGTTTCACAAGCTCAAGCCATCCTCCTTAACTAAACTACGGCGTAGCAGCGGTAAAGAATTTATAAAAGCAGCAAAATTTTCTTTCCCGGTCTTTTGAAGAAGGGATATAAAGTAATCAGGCATAGGTGCATGTATAGTAATAATTTTCTCCTGTTCAGGATGTTTCAGAGAAGTTATAAAAGCGTGAAGAGCATGACCCGGGTAATCTTTTATCTTTGCCCCTCCATACCTTAAATCGCCAATTATTGGATAGCCTACCCCGCTCAAGTGCCGCCGTATTTGGTGCATACGACCTGATAAAGGATAAATTGCCAGAATTGAGAACTTATTACCCTGTATTAAACAATTATATCTGGTTAATGACTCCTTTCCATCAAGAGGGATATTGATTTCACCACTTTGACTTATTCCACTTTGCACAGCGGCAATATAAACCTTTCCAAGTCCTTCTTCTTTTACAAATCTTCCAAGTATTCCCGCGCTTGTGGCGCTTTTAGCCAGAATAACAGCCCCTGATGTCCCCTTATCTATACGGTTTACAGGCCGTAGTTTACAGGTTATTTCTTTATTTCTGAAATACTCTTCAGTCATGGTAACAAGGTCTTTACCTTTATCTTCGGCAGTTTTATGTACCGGAATGCCCGGTTTTTTATTTATAACAACAATGAAATCATCTTCAAAAAGCAGGTCAAGCCCTGTCTTTTCAGCAGATAAAAGAGAGGACATCTTACCACTCTCTTTAATAGCGATTTCATCTCCATAACATAACAGATTTTCGCCTGTTGCCGCTTTATTATTCAATTTTACATGGTTGTTTTTGATTATCTTATGAATATAACCGATTGATGCTTTTGGAAGCATATTAAGTAGAAAACTTTCAGTAGAGCGGCAGTGGTCTTGTAATGTAATTCGATATGTTATCATATTTTAAACTCATTTCGGTTTCTCATAGAGAAACCCTTTTGAACCCAATTAACTCAACCGCAAAAGACGCTAAAAACGCGAAAATTGTTAAGCTTTTTTACCACAAAGTTCACAAAGTATTTTCACAAAGGACACAAGACATTGATTATTAGTGATTTATCAATAGTGAACTTCGTGCTTTCTTTGTGTCCTTTGTGTTTAAATGAACTTTTGAATAAAATATTTTCGTGTTTTTCACAGTTTAATCAGGTTTTTGGCTTTTCTCTGTGCTCTCTGTGCCTCTGTGAGAAATTTAAAATAAAAAGGCTCACTGTTAAGTGAGCCTTAGAAGCAGTGCACCATGCGGGCTTAAATAAAAATTTCTACTTTCGCATTTTTTCTTAAGTTTGTTACATATTCAAAAACTGCTTTCCTGATTTTTTCTGTTTTCAAAAAATTGCCTATTTTATCTTTTACATCTTTTAATGGTATTACTCCTGGTTCCTGGATATCAGTAACTTTTATAATATGATACCCAAATTGAGTTTCTACTACATCACTTATCTCTCCCTTTTTAAGGGCAAATGCTGCTTTTTCAAAAGCGGGAACCATCTGATTTTTTCCAAAAAAACCAAGATCTCCGCCTTGTTGGGCAGAACCATCTATAGAATATTTTTTAGCAAGATCTTCAAAGCTGGCACCATTTTTAAGTTGCGCAAGGATATCTTTTGCTTCCTGTTCAGTTCGTACAAGGATGTGGCTTGCCCTTATTCTCTGTTCAGCATGAAAACTGCTTTTATTATTGTTATAAAAATCTTCTATCTCCTTGTCAGAGACTGCTGAAATAGTCGGGACAATATTTTTTTCGATAAAATGATTTATTATAATATCTCTTCTGGCAATTGTTTTAAGGTCATCTTCCGTTAACCCGGCCTTTTTCATTGCAGCCTGATACTCTTCAGGAGTTGGAAAGGCGCTTCTATTTCTCTCTACAGCTTTACTAACAAGTTGGTCAATATCTGTCGGGGTATCTTTAACCCCTTGTTCGTACATTAACTCTCCGTAAATAAGCTGGTCAAGGGCGGCAGTTTCAAGCTTTTTCTTCTCTTCAGGAGTGTTTGGCTCCATATGATTCCGGGCCATTATCATTTCCTTTATCTGCTCCAGGTCTTTACTTGTTATTATTGCTCCATTTACTTTTGCTACAATAGATGGAGAGCCTTCTTTTGAATCTTTTGCAGTTACCACTCCTTTTTCCTCTGCGTGAAGTAAAGGGACTACAATCATGGAAAGGGCAATTACAGCGGCAACCAGAATCTTACGGGTATTCATTTAAAATATCTCCTTTAATATAAAAAAACTTTTAATATAATATCACTTTTTTAGCCTGGATAAAAGGAGGAAAGTTGTTGAGCCAGCAGTTTATTCTATCTAGTAAAAATACAAAACAGCATTATGCTGTTGACATTATCTTTACGTTCTGCTTTTATGTGTTCTCCATTCTATGACTATAGTTATTTGCCGATTATTAAATAATCCTGACCGGATTGAATTTTAAATTTAAAGATAATAGTTTTACTTTTATAGTGAACGAGCTTTAAAACAACAGTACGTTATTATTTTAAAGACCCAAAAAGTCGGGGTATTGAAACGTTTTGTGTTTTAAAATATTCACTATGATAGAAAAAGAAAAATGGCAAATACCCTGCCGGGTTCTTGAGGATTGATCTGTCTTCATTTTCAAGTTGCTTTATTTCAATATACAGTGCGTCAATTTTATTAATGGAGAGTTTATGGCCGTGCAAAAATTTAAAAAAATTATGGCAGCTAACAGAGGTGAGATTGCAATAAGGATCTTTCGTGCATGTACAGAGTTGGGGATAGGAACTGTAGCGATATATTCCGAAGAGGATAAGCTCTCTCTCCATAGATATAAAGCTGATGAGGCTTATCTTATAGGAAAAGGGAAGGCTCCGATTGATGCATATCTTGGTATTGATGAAATAATTGCTCTGGCTAAAAAAGTCGGTGTTGACGCAATCCATCCGGGTTATGGATTTCTTGCAGAAAATGCTGAATTTGCCGAAAAGTGTGAAGCCGCCGGAATTGTATTTATAGGGCCCACTGCAGATATGCAGCGTGCATTGGGGGATAAGATTGCAGGGCGCAAGATTGCGGTAGCTGCCGGTGTCCAAGTAGTGCCTGGGACAGAAGATCCTATTGAAAAAGAAGAAGATGCCATTAAATTTGCTATGTCGCATGGGTATCCTATAATAGTAAAAGCTGCTGCTGGCGGTGGTGGTCGTGGAATGAGAGTGGCCAGAGACAGGGCAGAGCTTTTAGAAGGCCTTACAACTGCGGCGCGTGAGGCAAAAGCTTCTTTTGGAGACGCTTCAATATTCCTTGAAAGATATATAGAAAACCCTAAACATATCGAAGTTCAGATTCTCGGCGATAACTATGGAAACCTTGTACACTTTTTCGAACGTGATTGCTCTGTGCAGAGACGTCATCAGAAAGTTGTAGAATTTGCTCCATCTCTTTATCTAAATGGAGACCAGCGGGAAGAGCTTTGTAATGCTGCTTTAAAGATAGCCGGCAGCGTAAATTACAGGAATGCCGGGACAATAGAGTTTCTTGTAGACCATGAGGGGAAACATTACTTTATTGAGATGAACCCGAGAATACAGGTTGAGCATACTGTTACAGAGATGATTACCGGGCATAATCTTGTACGGAAACAGATACTTGTGGCAGAGGGGTATAAACTCTCTGATCCTGAAATAAATATTCCGGATCAGTCGGCAATTAATATGCGGGGGTATGCAATACAGTGCCGTATAACTACTGAAGACCCTACGAATAATTTTGCCCCTGATTTCGGCAGATTAACAAATTATCGTTCGGCTGCCGGTTGTGGTATACGTCTTGATGCGGGGAATGCCTTTACCGGATCACGTATTACGCCATATTATGACTCATTACTGGTAAAGGTCAGTTCATGGGGGCTTACCTTTATTGATGCTGCCCATGTAATGGACAGAGCTCTTCAGGAGTTCCGTGTTCGTGGTGTAAAGACTAATATAGGTTTTCTGGAGAATGTTATAAGACACCCTGTTTTCCTTGCAGGTAAGTGTGATACCTCTTTTATAGAAAAAAATCCTGATTTATTGAAGTTGCATAAAAAAAGAGACAGAGCAAGCAAAGTCCTCGCTTTCCTTGGAGATGTTGTTGTTAACGGTTCACCTGGAATAGCCAGCCCTCTTAAATCTTCGCAGCTTATTGAAGCAAGGATACCTGAGGTCGATTATTCTAAGCCGCGACCTTCAGGTTCCAAGGATCTTTTTATGAAGCTGGGAGCGGAAGGGCTTTCAAAATGGATTCTTGAGCAGAATAAGCTTCTTCTTACAGATACAACAATGAGGGACGCCCACCAGTCAAATCTTGCGACCCGGGTTCGTACGTACGACTTACTCAATATTGCAGAGCCCACATCATACCTTGCTTCAGATATGTTTAGTCTTGAGATGTGGGGTGGTGCCACATTTGACGTAGCCATGCGTTTTCTGAAAGAAGATCCGTGGCAAAGGCTTCACAAACTTTCTGAAAAGATACCGAATATTCTCTTCCAGATGCTTCTGAGAGGGGCCAATGCCGTTGGATATACAAATTATCCTGATAATGTTGTCCAGAAGTTTGTTGAGGAAGCGGCAAGCTCAGGTGTTGACGTCTTCCGTGTATTTGATTCCCTCAACTGGACAAAAGGGATGCAAGTCGCGATGGATGCTGTAAGAAAGAGCGGTAAGATATGCGAAGGTACAATCTGTTATACAGGCGATATAACAGACCCTAAGCGTGATAAATATCCTCTCGAATACTATGTTAATCTTGCAAAAGAGTTAGAAAAGATGGGATCTCATATTCTCGCTATAAAAGATATGGCAGGCCTTTTGAAACCCTTTGCCGCATATAAACTGGTAAAAGCCTTAAAAGAAACAGTGGGAATTCCTGTACACCTCCATACTCATGATACATCAAGTAATGGCATAACAACTCTTATGAATGCCACAGCAGCGGGAGTTGATATTGTAGATGCTGCACTTTCTTCCCTATCCGGTCTTACATCGCAACCAAACATGAACGCGCTTGTTGCGGCTCTTGAAGGAAACGAGCGTGATCCTAAAGTCAATATAGCAGGATTGCAGCAGCTTGCAAATTACTGGGAGACGGTGCGGGATTATTATGCCCCATTTGAGTCAGGCCTTAAGAGCGGTACGGCGGAGGTCTATCACCATGAAATACCGGGAGGGCAGTATTCCAACTATAAACCCCAGGTTGCAGGGCTGGGACTTCTGGATAAATGGGACGAGTGCAAAGAGATGTTCCATAAGGTTAACATGCTTTTCGGAGATATTGTGAAGGTTACTCCTTCATCAAAAGTTGTTGGAGATATGGCTATATTTCTTGTAAAGAACGGCCTGGAACCTGAAGATGTGTTAAGAGACGGGAAAGATATGGCATTTCCTGAATCAGTTGTGGGTATGTTTAAAGGTATGCTTGGACAGCCGTATCAGGGGTGGCCAAAAGGCTTACAAGAGATAATCCTAAAAGGAGAACAACCCATAACTTGCCGTCCGGGGGAACTTCTTGAGCCTGTTGATTTTGAGGATGAACGCGCTTCTCTGGAAAAACGTCTTGAGCATCCTGTAGATGATAAGAGTCTTATGTCAGCCGTACTTTATCCCAATGTATTTACTGAATTTGACAGGCATTGTCAGGACTTTTCAGATACATCGGTCATTCCTACTCCTATATTTTTCTACGGCCTTGAACCGGGGCAGGAAGCATATATTGACATTGAGCCGGGAAAAACACTGATTGTGAAACTCAATACAGTTGGTCAGCTTCACCCTGACGGTACAAGGATAGTATATTTTGAGCTGAATGGTAACGACCGTTCAGTGACTGTCAGAGACAGATCCGCGCAGAGCAGCAGCAAAGCTAACGAAAAGGCGGATAAAGGGAATCTAAAACATATAGGTGCGCCTATGCCAGGGAAAATACTAAAAGTAAATATGAAAATAGGCGACAATATAGATGAAGGCGATCTTCTCATGGTTACAGAAGCTATGAAGATGGAGACCAATATAAAGGCAAAAGTTGCCGGGACTGTTGCTGAGATTAGGTTTAAAGAGGGGGAGAGTGTTGATAAGGATGATCTCCTCATAGTTCTGAAATAGGACGGCTTCCCTGTGACGCAGGCTTTTTTGGCCATATCTGAAATAGTGTGGAGTGTGAAGAGTGGAGTGTGGAGTGGAAGAATACAACTTCGCTCTCCACACCACAGATTCCTCACTGAAGCAGTGTCATTAGATATGTATAAAATCTGTGAAATCAGGTGTAACCTGAGTTTATAGCTAGGTAGACTGGCGCACAATGTGCGCCCCTACGTGGTCATTGTAGTGTGAAATGTGGAATTTAACTTCACACTCCACTCTTCACACTCCACACTGATTTTCACAGCCCAAGTGTAGCTACCTTTGCTTTTTCATAAATCATTTCATGGAGTAAATCTGATATCTGCTGGCAATCGCCCATCTTAAGCAGGGAATCAGCAATTCTTTTAGCGTCTTCCATAGATATATTCATAATAGACTGTTTCACAAATGGGATAGAAGGGGAGGCCATACTTAAATCACTGACTCCCATTCCGACAAGCAGAATAGAGGAATCTTTGTTGCCAGCCATCTCGCCGCAAACTGAAACATCTATTTTTGCGTTATTGGCGGCATCGATTACACTTTTAATGGATCTTAGCAACGCGGGGTGAAATGGATTGCAGTATTCCTTAACCTTTGGGTTGTTTCTGTCGGCAACCAGTGTGTACTGCATTAGATCATTTGTCCCGATACTGAAAAAATCTACCTCTTTTGCAAGAATATCCGCAACTTGAACTGCCGCCGGTGTTTCTATCATTATTCCGACAGGTATATTTTCATCAAAAGGTATACCTTTAGCTCTTAACTCCGATTTAACACTCTCAACGATTTTCTTTACTTCAACTATCTCTTCAAGGCCTGTTATCATCGGGATCATGATTCTTGCCTTTCCGTGCGCTGATGCCATAAGAATGGCAGCCAGTTGTTCATAAAATATTTCACGGCACTCAAGGGATATCCGTACCGCGCGCCACCCCATAAACGGGTTATCTTCAGGAGGATGATTAAAGTATGGAAGGCCTTTATCCCCTCCGATATCTAGAGTTCTGATAGTTACTGATAGGCCACTGAATTCTTCAATAATATGCTTTAAAAGCTTGTACTGCTCATTACGGGTAGGAAAAGTTTTACGGGTCATATATGGAAACTCCGTCCTGTATAGCCCTACACCTTCCGCCCCGTTTTCTTTTGCAATCTTTACATCACTTATAAGGCCGATATTTGCCATAAGAGAAATTTTAAAGCCATCCTTTGTTATGGCAGGAACCCCTCTTATTAACTCAAGCTCCTTACGTTTTTTACTATCATCTGCTTTAAGCCTTTCATACTCCTCTTTTATATGTTTAGCAGGATTGATATAGATAGAGCCTATGTTGCCGTCAATAATAAGCTCGTCTCCTAAACTGAGCTTTGAGATAAATTCCTGAACTCCCACAACTGCCGGAATTGCGAGAGATTTTGCCATAATTGTTGTATGGGAATTAGAATCACCTTTTTCAGTTACAATCCCAAGAACCTTATCAAGATCTATGCTGGCAAGATCTGAGGGGAGTAATTCCTTTGCCACAAGGATTCTCTTTTCCATAAGTTCAGTTGTTACCGGTCTGTTGCCACTCAGGGCGTCAATAATCCTCTGGCCTATATCCTCTATATCTGCTGAGCGGCTTCTGAAGTACGGGTCCTCCATCTCTGAAAAAGCTTTCACATAATGATTTATAACCTCTTGAACAGCTAATCCAGCACTTTTATGCTGCTTGATAAGATCGTGAATCTTTTCTGTAAAACTTTGATCTTCCAGAATCATCAGATATGCATTAAATATTGTCGCATCTTCAGCAGAGAGGCTTTCCGCTACGCGCTTTTCCATATAAAGAGTCTGTATTCTGACCTTTTCAAGGGCTATGTTAAAACGCTCGCTCTCCTCCTCAGGGGTGCCGGCTTTCTCAAAAACAACAGGGTCAAAAACGGTTTTTCTGTTAATAAGGCATATATTCCCTATAGCAAATCCCGGAGAAACCCCTTTACCAAAAATTACATGATTATCAGAACTCTTTCTTTTATCTTGGTTTTTATGGAATTTCTGTAACTCCTCTTCAAGAAGGGCATGTTCTTTATCTTTTTGGTTTATAGAGTCAAGCAGTTTCGCGTAGATAACTATACTGGCAACCTGATACGCGATTGCGGAAAGAGTACCGATTTCCACTTCGGTATATTGCCGCGGCTCCTTGTCCTGGATAACTATAACTCCGACAGGCATATTTTTTTCAAAAAGCGGAATCCCGAGAAAAGAGTTGTACTGTTCCTCACCGGTACCTTTAAGGTGCTTATAGCGCGGGTGTTTATAAGCATCTATTAGGTTGATTACTTCTTTTTTCTCAATTGCCAGGCCCGTAAGCCCTTCTGAAACCTTTAAAAATGCTTCTCCTACAGAAGCAGTCTTAAGACCCTTTGTTGCGGCCAGCCTCAGAGTTTCACCATTTTGTTCCATGAGATATATAGAGCATGAGTCAGACTTCATCCGCTCTTCCACAGTATTGACGATACTATTAAGAGTCTCCTCAAGATTATGGGAATTAAGTATTATTCTGTTTATATCTTCAATTGTCCTTAGTCCCGCTGATTCCATACAAAAGCTCCTGATTGACTGCATCAAAGAGTATATAGTGTTTCTGCCAGAAGTGAAGGATTAAGTTGAATTTAGATGAAAAAATGCTACGTTAAGTGCTATACAGTTGATAGAGGTTAATTACATACATAATGGAGTATAAAATGAATAATATAACATCAGAAGAAAAACTTGAAAAAATTATCTCAGCTCTTGAAATAGAAGATTATGAAAGAGCTGTAGAATTGGCAGAAGAGCTTATAAAAAATGAGCCTGAAAATTGTAAAGCCTACTCATATCTTGGTGAAGCTTTGGCAGGTAGCGGTAAGCACAAAGAAGCTATAAAAGCCTATGAACAGGCACTTAAAATAGATGCGGAAGATATAGAAACATTAATCAACTTAGGTGATCTTTATTTTGAGTCGGGAGAGCCGAAAGAAGCTCTTAAAACCTATGAGAAAATAATAAAAATAGCTCCTGAAGACGCGGACGCTTATGTAAATATAGGCTTGGCATATAACAACCTTGAACGGGCCGAAGACGCTATAAAAGCTTATAATAAGGCGTTGGAATTGGAACCTGATAATGTATTTGCATATAATGCCCTTGGCGATTTATGGTACGCTCTTGGAGATCAGGATAAAGCCATAGATTCCTTTAAGAAGGGTATTGAGGTGGATCCGAATGATGCTGCGGCATATTTTAACCTCGGAGAGCTCTATTATGACCTGGGTGATTATGAACAGGCGGAGAAAAACTACCTGAAAGCAGTAGATCTGGACGCGGACTATTCCTTACCGTACCTTAGCCTTGGTACGCTTAATATGGACAGAGACAATCTGACAGAGGCAACAAAATATTTTAAACTCTATCTTAAACATGAAAAATCTATACAGGCGAGGGAGATGATAGAGGAGGTAAAAGCCGTATTGGAAGGAATTAAAGAGTCGCAAGGGTGATTTTTACTTTTTATGTGGCGCGGGTTTTTGGCCATATCTAAAATAGTGTGGAGTGTGAGGAGTGGAGTGTGGAGGTATTTATCCTACGTCTTTGCTAGGAGTGCACGAGATGAAGCAATCCAGAAAAGATTTTTCTGTAGGGGCGGCCATTGGCCGTCCGTGTTATCGGGCGACTGCAAGTCGCTCCTACAAGCGTTGAGCGACCTGAGACGCAGCCAACACGGTTGGATGCAAAAAGCGGAAGCCGCAAATTGAAAGGCAATGGCAATATGAGTGATATAGAAAAATCAACTCTCAAAGAGATTGAAGCGCGGTTTGACAACGAAGTAGAACGGTTTTCAAACCTGGATACAGGACAGGTAAGCACTATAGATGCTAAAATAAGTCTGGAAATTCTTGCAAAAGGGGTAGCTGCTGTTGTACCAGATGCTAAAGCAGTGCTGGATCTCGGTTGTGGAGCAGGAAACTTTACCCTCAAACTGCTGGAGCTGATTCCTTCTTTTGATTCTACCCTTGTTGATCTTAGTAAGTCCATGTTGGATAGAGCCTTTCAGCGAGTTTCAAAGGTAAATAAAGGGAGAGTAAATACTGTGCAAGCAGATTTTCTCAGCCTTGAACTCCCTGAAAGCACTTTTGATGCAGCGATAACAGGGGCAGCCCTTCATCATCTCCGGTCAGATCGTGAGTGGGAGGCTGTTTTTACAAAAATTTATAAAAGCTTAAAGCCAGGTGGCTGTTTCTTTATCTCTGATTTGATAAGCCATGAATATTCAGCCATTCATAAACTTATGTGGCAGCGGTATGCCGATTATCTCCTCTCTATTGGTGATAAAGAGTATCAGGAATCTGTTTTCGCCTATATTGAGAAAGAGGATACACCACGTTCAGTAACTTACCAGTTGGATTTGATGAAGAGAGTAGGATTTTCATCCGTTGATATCCTGCACAAGAATAGCTGTTTCGCGGTCTTTGGAGGAATCAGATAGCGCGGCAAGGTAAGCGATGAGGCAATCCGGAAAATCGTAGCGAACGCCGTTCTTTGAGCCATGCAATTTATTACCTAATACTATTATTCATAGAGTAATAGACAATAATATAATCGTCAAAATATATAACAGTTATTTTCTGTTAGCTCAGATATTATCTGAGCTAACAGAAATAGATGTGTATAAAAAACGATCTAAATAAAATTGCCTAATTGTATAAAATAAATATAAATAGATAATAAATATGCGAAGTATCCTAATAGCATTCGTTGTGAAACAAGGGGCAGCAAGAAACCTTCTGTATTGCTTCGTCGCATACGCTCCTCGCAGAGACATAATAACACAGAATTTTAAGCTATAGGTAAAGCACGTAGGGTTGGTCATTGGCCATCCGGCTTTTCGGAATGCCCAGTGGGCATTCCCTACGTTGACCTATACGCTACGAAAGCAATACCGCAGTCGACCTTTAATCTGCGCCGTAGAAAGGTGATCATGGAGGTAGAGCCTGATGCCTGTTTACTCTTACACTTGACAAGGGAATGGTTCAGGAATAATTATATAGCATTCCACCTGCTTCCGACTTCCAAGAATCAAAGGCACAGCGCAGATACCTCATTGAACTGCTACGCAGACATCACAGGAGACATATCCCATGACTTGGACCAAAGAACAAAAGCATGTCACTTTAGCAACCTACCTAGGCTGGACGCTTGATGCGTTCGACTTCTTTCTTGTCGTTTTCGTTCTGAAAGACATCGCTGCTGAATTTGGCACTAAGATTTCTTACGTATCCTATGCGCTTATGTTTACACTGGCGATGCGGCCAGTCGGTGCATTGATCTTTGGTCGCCTCGCTGATCACTTCGGCCGAAGGCCGACGTTGATGGTCAACATAGCACTGTTTTCCCTGTTTGAGCTGCTCTCTGGTTTTTCACCCAATCTTACGGTATTCCTGATCCTGCGCGCGCTGTTTGGTGTTGCTATGGGCGGTGAATGGGGTGTAGGAGCTGCTCTTACAATGGAATCCGTCCCGCTCAAATCGCGCGGGTTTGTTTCAGGCCTCTTGCAGACTGGTTACGCCAGCGGTTTTTTGCTTGCCTCAATAGTGTTTGGCCTGCTGCATAGCCATATCGGCTGGCGCGGTATGTT
>WQYY01000054.1 GCA_009780995.1 Desulfuromonadales bacterium | reverse complement strand
TGTATTGTAGTTCCTGTAGCGCGTGCAATATTATTTAAATTTCCTGATGCACTTTCTTTATTAACCGCGTCAGCGGCGAATTCAAAAGCGGCCTTAGACGCTGCTGCTCTCAGCGCATCACTCTGTACGCGGTCTTTTATCGTTTCCAGAGGAATAATATTCCCATCTTTATCCTGGTATTTGTCCATATTCTTCTGATAATAAGTTTGGACATCGACTGCTGTAACATTCACTTTGCGGGTAAATGCCGAAGGGTCTATTAAAATATACTGAATGTTTATTTTCTCAGGGGTCTTAAACGCATCTTGATGTTCCTGAAGATAATTTTCCAGATCCTTCTCCCCGAATTTTACTTCTGGTACAAGAGATTCAGGGGTTATTATAATATATGAGAGGTTGAGCTTATCATTAAGTTTATGAAAATACGCTCTTGCATCTTCATCAGAAACCGTGACTTTGTTCTGGATTATCTGGGTAGCTTTCTGTATCAACAATTGTTCTCTCTGATTTGCTTCAAAAGCTTTAGGGGTAATTCCGGACATTCTAAGAGCCTGCCTATACTGTTGAAAATCAAAGACGCCATTTCTTTGAAAAGCCGGAATGGAAGCAATTGAAGCGGAAACTTCGTCATTGTTGACGCTGATATCCATCTTTTTTGCGGCTTTTCTTACAAGAAGGCGGTTAATAAGGCTATCTAAAACTATCTTTTTAACTCCGAGTTTCTGCTCAAATTCGGGAGTCATGGCGTTGCCATAGATCTGTTGCAGATTGTTTCGCATATTGTCGTATGCTTGTTGGAACTCTTCAAGAGTGATTTTTGTGCCGTCAACTCGAGCCGCGAAATTGACTGAACCTCCCTGTCCTTGGCCGCTGCCCTTTCCCCATACAAGAAAAATAGTTCCTATAAAGGATAGCACTATTATTCCAAATATGACTTTAATCAGTATTGACTGCTTGTATTTACGCATTATCCCTAACATGCTGTGTATTACCCCTTTTAGTTGAGACGTTTAGACTGGAATGTTCAGGCTTGTTATTTGGAAGTTATGAATCCTAAAATATTTCTTTTTGAAAATCAACAGTATGTTTCTTAATATAATTAACAAAAGTTCTGTAAAAGTAAGTTTGACCCTTAATTTAGTATGTGATATTTTATACAATTCAAACGTATTTATTTGATTTTGAATGGAAAATTAATGAAGAGTATAGCAATTACAACATGTTGCTTAGGTTTAGCATTCGTTGCCGGAAATGCTTTTTCTGATGAAACTCCGAAAAGTGATAATACAGTTAAACCTGAGGCGAAATATTCTCTGAATAACAATGCCGCGCGGATTATGTATTTGGTGTCGCAAGCGCGCCTTCATGCCATTAATGATGACATTGAAGGGGCCATTCTGCTTTTACAGACGGCAATTGATGCCGACCCTAAAGCTGCTTCTCTTCATGCATCAATCGCGGAGCTGTATTTAAGAGCCGGAAGAGTTAAGGAGGCTATTAATGCGTGTAATACTGCTATCTCTCTTGATCCTGATAATGGTAAAGCCCAGCTTCTTCTAGCAAATATCCTCAGCGGGCTAAGCAAATACAAGGAAGCAATTGAACATTACGTTAAAGCTAAGACTGTTTTTCCGGACAGAGAAGATATTTATCTGCGGCTTTCTTATGCTTATCTGCAAACCTTTGATTATGAAAAATCTGTGAGCACTCTCCGTGAGTTGTTGAAAAATAACCCTGACTCTTTTTTGGGGTATTACTATCTTGGAAAAGTTTATGATCAGATGCGGTTATCAAAAGAGGCTGTTACTTATTACAAGAAAACCATAGAATTAAGGCCGGATTTCGCACAGGTATATGTGGATATGGGGCTATCCATGGAGCAGTCTGGGGCGAGAAGTGATGCTATAGAAGTGTATAAAAAATTTATAAAGGATAACCCTAGTAATTTTTCTGTAATGCAACACCTTGCCAACCTCTTAATCCAGGAAAACCGTTTGCAAGAGGCTTTTGATATATTAGATTTACTTAAAATGAAGGGTATCGGTGGCGTGGAAGTAAAACGTAAACTTGGGCTCATTGCGTTGGAACTGGGTAATTATGACAGGGCAATCGCTGAATTTAACGATATTTTAGAACAGGAGCCAACTTCTGAGCAAGTTAGGTTCTATTTGGGATCAGCATATGAAGAAAAAGGCGACAACGTGAAAGCGTTGGCGGAGTTTAAAAAAATACCAAACGACGCTCCTATTTATTCAGAAACTGTGGTCCATATTGCCAATCTTTATTTTGATATGGGGGACGGGGCAACAGGGGTGGATTTATTAAAGGGTGCTATCACTTCAGACCCTGAGAGTATTGATAATTACCTTGCCCTCGCGTCCCTTTATGAGCGTATGAGCCAATATACAGAGGCTTTGGCGCTTCTTAAAAGCATTGAGCAGAAATATGACTCGGAATCTTCCCTGCATTATCGGCTTGGCGCGATTTACGAAAAACTTGGGGACAGAAAGTCTTCAATTGAACAGATGAAACGAGTAATAGCAATTGACCCTGATGATGCGCAAGCTCTTAACTATCTCGGATATACATACGCAGAGATGGGCGTTAATCTTGATGAAGCCCTTCAACTCATAAAGAAAGCTGTAAAACTAAGGCCCAATAATGGTTTTTTTATTGATAGCCTGGGCTGGGTCTATTTTAAGCTTAAACAGTATGAAGATGCTTTGATTGAGCTTAAAGAAGCTGATAGGCTGACTCCAAATGACCCTACGATTAAAGAGCATCTCGGAGATGTTTATTATGCTATGGAAGATTATAAAAACGCACTTGAAGTATATAGAGAAGTTTTAAAGCTTGATTCTGGAAACAAAGGGATTTTGGAAAAAATAAAAAAAACAAATGCTCAAACAGGTAAAAAGCAGTGAAACGGCTGTTAAGCCTGTTTTCACTGGTAATTTTTTTTGGACTTTCAGCCTGTAATCAGCAAAAAACTGAATCTCAAAATATAATAAAGAGCGCAGATAAACCAGCTTACGGAGACTCTTTAATAGAAGGAACAATAGGTGAACCTTCCACCCTTATACCTATACTTGCCTCGGATTCCGCCTCTCATTCTGTTGCAGCTTTAATTTATAATGGTCTTGTAAAATACGATAAAGATTTAAATATTGTTGGTGATCTTTCTGAAAATTGGGACATATCTCCGGATGGCCTTACTATAACATTTCATCTTAAAAAAGGTGTCAAATGGCATGACGGCCAGGAATTTACATCAAGAGATGTAATGTATACCTACAATGTCATAAGAAATCCAAAAACTCCTACAGCATATGCTGAGGATTTCATGCAGGTAAAAAAAGCTGAAGCTCCTGATAAGTATACTTTTAGAGTTCATTATGCCAAACCTTTTGCGCCTGCCCTCGCTTCGTGGGGTATGAGCATCTTACCTGCTCATCTTCTTGAAGGAAAAGATATTACAACGAGCAGCCTTGCACGTAATCCTATAGGTACAGGTCCGTATAAATTCAAATCCTGGGTTCCCGGTCAAAAAATAATACTTGAATCTAATCATGAATATTTTGAAGGGCGTCCTTTTATTGACCGGTATATTTACAGGATTATTCCGGATAGCTCTACAATGTATATGGAACTGAAAGCCGGTGGTATTGATATGATGGATTTAACGCCGGTACAGTATCAGCGACAGACAAACTCAAAAGAGTTTCTGCAACGTTTTAATAAATACCGTTATCCTGTTCCTACATATACATATTTGGGATATAACCTTAGAAAGCCGATGTTTGCTGATAAACGTGTAAGGCAGGCAATAACAATGGCTATTGATAAAGATGAGCTGGTACAGGGAGTTTTACTTGGCCTGGGACAACCCGCTCATGGCCCCTTTCAGCCAGGTACATGGGCTTATAATCCGGACAATAGACCTTTTCCTTACAACCCTGAAAAAGCCCTGAAACTTCTCGGCGAAGCCGGTTGGGCAACACGTAATAAAGACGGTATATTGATGAAGGACGGCAAGCCTTTTCAATTCACTATTATAACTAATCAGGGAAATGATGAACGGATAAAAGCCGCTCAAATAATACAATACAGGCTTAGAAAAATAGGAATTGATGTTAAAATAAGAGTTTTAGAGTGGGCATCGCTTCTTACAAATTACATAGACACCCGTAACTTTGACGTTGTGCTTATGGCATGGGGGCTTTCTCAGGATCCTGACCAGTATGAGATATGGCACTCTTCAAAAACCGGACCAAAAGAGTTGAACTTTGTAGGCTTTAAAAACAGCGAGGTTGACCGGTTACTGGAGGAGGGGAGAAGCACTTTTGATAAAGAAAAGCGTAAAAAATATTACTTTAAACTTCAGGAAATTCTCGGAGAAGAGCAGCCATATACTTTCCTTTATATCCCGGATGCGTTACCTGTTGTGAGCGCGCGTTTTAGAGGGGTGAAACCTGCTCCTGCCGGCATAGGGTATAATTTTATTAGGTGGTATGTGCCTAAGGACGAACAGCTCACTGATCGTTGATACGGCTTCGATTAATGGCCATCTACGGCATTGCTTTCGTCGTGTATCTTTGACCGTAGGGGCGGCCATTGGTCGTCCGGTTTTTCGGGGTGCCCAGTGTGCGTCCCCTACGCATAACGCCTTGCCTATGAGCCAAAATCCGTCATTATGCTTTTGTGGGAAGTGTACGCTACGAAGCAATCCAGGAGGTTATAGAAAAGGTTTTTGTAGGGGCGACTTGTAGTCGCCCGACAATGCGGACGGCCAATGGCCGCCCCTACGCATAGAACATATTGAGGAGGTATTTATGGATACTGATAAAAAGATAGAAAAATTTCTGAGTTCAAAAAAATTTGGTGTTGCAGGAGCATCTGCAGATAGAAATAAATATGGGAATAAGGTTTTAAGATGCTATCAGATGAACAATTTGCCGGTAATTCCTATAAATCCTAAGGTTTCAGAAATTGAAGGAATTACAGCGGTTGCTTCTGTAAAAGATCTTCCTGAAGAAGTGGAGAGCTTATCTATAATTACGCCTCCCCTTGTAACAGAAAGAATAGTTGGGGAAGCAATAGCAAAAGGGATTAAAAATATCTGGATGCAGATCGGCTCAGAGAGCGAAAAAGCTATAGAGTTGTGTGAAAGAGCCGGAATTAACACTATTGCAGATGGGAGTTGTATTTTAGTTGTCCTTGGATATAGAGAACACTAACTTAATAAAGCTTCCGCTTTTTGCACCCAACTGTGTTGGCTACGTTGCAGGCCGCTCAATGATTGTAGGAGCGACCGTCCCTGGTCGCCCGATTATCGGGCGCACACTGTGCGCCCCTACGGTTGCCTTACGTCCTGCTCCTCGGCTGCTGTAATTGCGGACTTGATCCGCAATCCCCTGCTACTTGGAGATTGCGGGTCCAGCCCGCAATGACTCCCACGTGTCATTAGGTTTCAAATTCTCCTCTATGGAGGGGTCCCGGGCGGGCGGGGTGGCTAAAGGCTTGTCTTTGCAAGCTCTGCGAAGCGTGATTTGCTGATAATAGAGAATTAGGCAATTTCTTAAACATTACTATGTATGCCTCAAAACCTATAGACTCAGGTATCATCTCAGCTCATAGGTTTTAAGGTATACAAAATCATCTAAAATAATATTATGTACTAGTACAATTAGGCAATTTATCCTACTATTTATTCACCATACTCTTCTTCATACTCATCTGTTTCATATGCTTCACCATATTCCAAATTTCCTGCTTCTTCGGTTTCACCAGGGTTTTCTTCCATATATAACTCTACTGGTTTATCGTCTTCTTCTACTATATTCTCGAATTTTGCCAGGAGATTACTATTCGTACAAAATTTTCCGTCTCTGTAGCTGCAAACATCAAGGCTGCACAGGTCAAAAAGCTGAATTTCTGTACAGAGCCGCTTTTCAGCAGGTTTAGTTTCACTCGTTTCTTCAGTCATTTCAATTTCTCCTTATCCTGCCTGCAATTCCACGGCTTTTCGTACTTCTTCACAGCAACCTATATAAACCGGCTCCCTATGGTCAAGGCTTTCAGGTTTTATGTCCAGTATGGAAATTTTACCATTACTTGCCGCGCCTCCTGCTTGTTCTACGAGAAAGGCCATAGGATTAAGTTCAAAAAGGAGTCGGAGTTTCCCTTTTGGGGCTCCCAACAGGGCGGGATACATAAAAACCCCTTTACCTTTTATAAGTATTTGATTTATGTCCGGAACAAAACCCCCTGAATAACGAAGCTTACTCCCTTTGTCTTCCAGGTATTTAACGAATTTTTCGTTTTCCGGAGTATATTTTTTTCTTAAACCACCAGGCGCATATATATCTCCTGAGGGTTTTAGCCGTATATTTTCTTTTGAAAGAGTAAATTCCATCAGTTGGTTCATGGTGAATTCATGAACGCCATTCCCTATGGAGTAGACAAGAGATACTCTGGGTCCGTAAAGTATATACATAGCCGCAACTTGCTTTTTCCCCTCCTGTAAAAGGTCATGCCCTTTAAATATTGAGATAATGGTACCTATGGCAAGATTGGCATCTACAAGGGAAGATCCGTCAAGTGGATCATAAGCTACAGAATAAAGCCCCTCGCTGTTTGCTTGTGTCTGCAGGATTGTTTCCATCTCTTCTGACGCTATATTACAGACAACGCCTGAATGAATAAGCCTTTTCCTCAAAATTCTGTCGGAAAGTACATCAAGGGCCAGTTGCTGTTCTCCGTAGAGGTTTGAAGTACCTGCAACTCCAAGATCTCCTGTACGTACCGCGTTAATAACGTATTTGCTGGCTTCTGATATTTCGCATATTAAATGAATAAGGTTATCGCATATATTCTGGCTACGGAGATGCCTACGTAAATCGAGCTGAAATCTTGTTTTTCCAGGTTCATTGGACATTTTGTCCCCCTTAGTTTTTGTCACAAATATTCATAGTAAAATAGTTTAATTGTGGCAAGTAAAACTTTGTTCCAATTGTCAAATTATAAGTTTTTATAAAGAATCTGACCTGGCTATTATCTGCGCTGGGCATTTTTTACTATCTGTATACCATTTACATTCAGGGCATTCAAAGCATGGCTTGTAACCGTAATTCTCTTTTGAATATTTTACAAAACCCGAATCAGCTAAAAAAGGTTTTCCGTACGCCACGAAATCGCAACAATTCTTTTCGATTAGAGCGTTGCCTCTCTCTAATGTCTTAATACTATTCACCGCAATAACAGGAATATTCACATGTTTTTTTACTTGGCAACCCGTATAAACTACATCATTATATTCATAACCCGTAGGTAACTGCAAGTTTCTATCCTGTGGTATTCCGGTAGAGACGTGTAACATATCAAAGCCTATCTTCTCTAAAGCTTGCGCAGTCTGAATATCCACGTCCAGATTGTCACTCCAACCCATACGATAGGATACAATAAAGTGTGCTCCAGCAAAGCTCTTAACCGCTTCTACTATCTCCTTTACCAAAGTAAGCCTTTTGACTAAATCGCCGCCATATTCGTCCTGCCGTTTATTGGAGTAGGGCGAAGCCATCATATTCAAGAAAAAGGTGTGTGCTCCGTGCAGCTCGATACCGTCAAGCCCAGCTTTTTTACAGATACCTGCCCCACGGATAAATGCATCTCTGATCTTAGCTGACTCTTCTTTCGACAGATTATTAACGTCCTTTGAATCTTTGTCATAAAAACTAAAGCCGGCTAAAGCAAGTTGAGCAAAGAATTTAGTTCCGTTTTTGTGGCAGGCTTCCGCGATTTTATTAAGATTATTGATATGTTGATCTGAATAAGCACCAGCCCAACCGGGTATTTCATATTCCTTCGATACCGGAAGAGCCTGGCTAATGATTAAGCCAATTCCTTTATCTGCTCGTCCCAAATAATCTTGCAGCAATTTATTGCCCATTACGCCATTTTCGCTTGGAAAACCAAAGCGTACCATAGGCGCCATTACAATCCTGTTGGCAAAATTGACGCCTTTTACTTGAATCGGGCTGAAAATATCTGACATGCCATTATTCTCCGAAACATTTTTATCTTGAATCTTGAACGTCTTGTGTTAAGTATCACAGCGTTGTAGTGAAGCTATCGTCTCCACATGAATTGTCTGAGGGAACATATCTACAGGTTGAATCTTGGTTATTTTATAATTTTTAGCATTTAAAATATCAAGATCCCGTGCAAGGGTTTCAGGAGAGCATGATACATATATTATTCTTGATGGATTCAACTTTACAATGTGGTCAAGTACTTTTGATTCACACCCTTTTCTTGGCGGGTTAATGATAACCTGGTCAAATCTTTTTTTCTCTACTATTAAATCATGTAGAATATCCACTGTATTACCGGCCTGAAACTCACAGTTATATATTTTGTTAAGTCTGACGTTCTTTCTGGCGTCTTCTACTGCGCTTTCCACTACTTCAACTCCCAGAACATAGCCGGCATTTTTAGCAATGAACATGGAAATAGCCCCGATCCCGCAGTAGAGATCTAAAATTTTAGGTTTTTCCAAGGAATCGGAAAATTCTTTTACAATATTATATATTATCTCTGCGCTTCCTGTATTAATTTGGAAAAAAGAGCGTGGCGAGATGAGGAATTTGGCTGATCCTACTGAAGCGATTAATGTTTCTGTTTTTGTAAGGAAATAGTCATTTTTCCCAAATATGACATTCCCTGCTGAGGAGTTTACGTTTTGGGTAACGACTTGGATTTCCGAAACCTCTTTTTGTATAAAACGGGAAAGGTGGTGTAATTCATTATAACTCCGTTTCGCAGTCACAAAGGATACCATTGCCAGATTCTCGTTTTCCGCAACTCTTATCACAAGATACCTTAATAATCCCTGCTCAGATCTGGGGTGGTAAATAGGTACTTTGCCTTTTGTGATCCCTTTTTTTACAGCTTTTATTATCCGGCTTATTAGAGGATGATGCAAGGCGCAGTCTGATATATCTATTACGTCGTGAGTTTTACGGCGGTAAACACCTATAACAGGATCATTAAATTTCCCAGCAATCACCAATTTTGCGCTGTTTCTGTATCCCAGTTGTTTTGGAGATGCAAGTACCGGTAGAATAGGGGTAGAGGAGATAGAAGGGTACTTTTTTATATTATGTAAAATAGAATCCCATTTCCATTTAAGCTGTGTGGCATAATTCATCTCAATAAGGGAACAACCATCACACTCCGGCCAATAGTTACAAATATTTTTCTTCCTGCTGGGCGAAGGAGAGATTACCTTTTTTATTTTTCCTGAAAGAGTCTGTTTACCAGCGTAGGTTACCTGTATAAGAACTTTTTCTTCGGGCAAGCCGCCATATGTTATTATCTGACGGTTCTTTGCAATGGCTATAGATGCTCCGCTATCATCTATCCGGTTTATTATTCCCTCAAGGATATCCCCTTTAGTGATTTCAGGGCTTTTCATCTCTTTTTTTGAATCTCTCATGCAAAGCAACTTACTTGTAGCAGAGTGAAAATGTCAATTGGTAAATATTGAAGCAGTCTGTTTTATATGAGTACATAATATACTTTCTAAGAGTATATTATTTATATAAAAAATATTTAGTGAAGATAGCAATAAAATCATTGATACGTAACATGTTGTTATTTAAAGATAAAAAAAATTGCAAAAATAATTTTTCTTTGGCTTGGGAGTTGCAAATAACAAAAAATATCAAATTAACCAAATTCGGGAGGAGCTTTAATTATGACAGAACAGTTAGATGAATCTTTGGAAAGCATTTACCAGGAAGTTTTGAGGAGAAATCCTGGAGAAGTTGAATTTCACCAGGCAGTACACGAAGTTATTGAGAGCCTTGGATCGGTTTTTGTAAAACATCCTGAATATAAGGAAAGAAAGATTATTGAGAGGATCTGTGAACCTGAGCGCCAGATCATATTTAGAGTACCATGGCAGGATGATAAAGGGCAAGTACATATAAATCGCGGTTTTAGAGTTGAGTTTAGCAGCGCCCTTGGCCCTTATAAGGGTGGCCTCCGTTTTCACCCGTCTGTATACCTTGGGATTATTAAATTTCTCGGTTTTGAGCAGATATTTAAAAACTCTCTTACAGGTCTGCCTATTGGTGGTGGTAAAGGTGGTTCGGATTTTGATCCTAAAGGAAAATCTGATGATGAAATTATGCGTTTCTGCCAGAGCTTTATGACAGAACTCTACCGTCATCTTGGTGAATATACAGACGTACCTGCCGGTGACATAGGGGTAGGTGGGCGTGAGATTGGATACATGTTCGGGCAGTATAAACGTATTACAAATCGCTATGAAGCCGGAGTTCTCACAGGAAAAGGGTTAGATTGGGGTGGCTCTCTTGTTAGGACTGAAGCAACAGGTTATGGCGCTACATATTTTGTAAATGAGATGCTTAAAGTAAGAAAAGATTCGTTTGATGGAAAAGTTTGCCTGGTTTCAGGTTCAGGTAATGTTGCAATTTATACAATTGAAATGATTCACAAACTTGGTGGTAAGTGTATTGCATGTTCAGATTCAAATGGTGTGCTTCATCACGAAAAAGGTTTGGATCTTGAGCTTATTAAACAGCTTAAAGAGGTAGAAAGACGCCGTATAAAAGATTATGTAGAGTATCATAAAGATGCTAAATATATACCAAACGGTAATATTTGGGAAATCCCATGTAAAATTGCTATGCCATCTGCAACTCAAAATGAAATTAATGGGAAAGATGCAAAAACTCTTATCAAAAATGGTTGTATCGCAGTTGGAGAGGGAGCAAATATGCCGACAACTCCGGAAGGGATTAAGGTATTCCAGGATGCCGGTATAGCATATGGTCCTGGTAAAGCTGCCAACGCTGGTGGAGTTGCAACTTCCGCTCTTGAAATGCAGCAAAATGCTTGCAGAGATACTTGGAGTTTTGAATACACAGATAAGAGACTTGAAGGTATTATGGTTTCTATTCATAAAAACTGCTATGAAACTGCTGAAGAGTATGGACATCCGGGTAACTATGTAATCGGTGCGAATATTCATGGTTTCATAAAAGTAGCAAACGCAATGGTTGCTATGGGATTAGTATAGATTTAATCCATAAAGATTTTGTCCTAATAAAAAAAGCCTGGTTTAAACCAGGCTTTTTTTATGTCTATCTAGTTGAGATATAAGATATTATTTAAGATTTTTTATTGCATCTTCAATCCTGTCCATACCTTTTTTGATATTTTCCATGCTAATTGCATATGAAAGTCTTGCATAACGGTCATCGCCAAATGCAACACCCGGTACAAGAGCAACTTTGGCATCTTCAAGGAGATATGCTGCAAAATCTGAGGAGTTCTCTATTTTTTTCCCAGAAGGAGTGGTTTTTCCGTAAAGAGCAGAAAAATCAGGGAAAACATAGAATGCCCCGTTTGACTTGAAGCAGGAAACGCCGGGCATTCCGTTAAGGCGTTCAACTATATATGTGCGGCGCTTTTCAAACTCTGCCCTCATTTTATCAACTTCACCCTGAGGGCCATTGAGCGCTTCTACGGCAGCTTTTTGTGCGATTGATGTAGCATTGGATGTGGATTGTGACTGCATTTTGTTCATTGCAGAGATAAGTTCTTTTGGCCCGCATGTATAGCCAATTCTCCACCCTGTCATGGCGTATGTTTTTGAAGCACCGTTAACTACCATAGTGCGTGGTTTAAGTGCGGGAACTGCTTCAACTATATTACAGAATTTAAGGCCATCATAGATTAACCGCTCATATATATCGTCAGCTACTACCAGAACATGTTCATGCTTTAACAGTACCTTACCGATAGCCGCGAGCTCTTCTTTGTTATAGGTAGAACCTGTAGGGTTACATGGAGAGTTCATTATCAGATATTTGGTTTTTGGAGTAATAGCTTTTTCAAGTTGGTCAGGACTGATTTTGAATCCTGCTTTTTCATCAGTCTTTATAAATACAGGTGTTCCTCCTGCAAGGAGGACCTGGTCAGGATATGAAACCCAGTAAGGAGCCGGAATTATAACTTCATCGCCTTCCTGTATTAAGGCCTGTGCAATATTGTAAAGCGAATGCTTTGCTCCACAGGCTACTGAAATTTCATCCCTTGTATATTCAAGTCCATGATCTCTTTTCATTTTTGCTATTATAGCATCCTTAAGATCATCAGCCCCCGCCACAGCCATGTAGCGTGTGAACCCTTTATCAATGGCAGCTTTGCCTGCTTCACGTATATTAGCCGGTGTATCAAAGTCCGGTTCTCCTGCGCCGAAACCGACTACATCTACTCCCTGGGCTTTTAATGCTTTTGCTTTTGCATCAATTGCCAATGTTGGAGAGGGTTGAATTTTGTTGACACGATCTGCGAGTTTCATTTTTGATTTCCTCCTTTTTTATTAACTATGAAGTCTTAGTAACTAAGATACGACATGTATAATTGCAATTATTTATTTTGTTTAAATTTTTCTTCAAGAGCTTTTTGTACAACTTTAGGAACGAGAGTATCCACAGGTCCGTTAAGAGAACTTACTTCTTTTACCACTGAGGAAGAAAGATAGCTATAAGGAACT